>CAZZJE010000107.1:0-8231 GCA_964654295.1 uncultured bacterium
TGAGCAAAAAGCGGTGACAAGTCACCGCACTCCAAATAGCTTTAGACGCCCATATTGGTAAGATTTATATGTGCATTGGGCCTCATAAGACAACAATTTTGCAATTACCTCTAAAGCCTACGCTACTTCGCATCCATCAAACGCATTCCCATGATCTTCCATTTACCGCGTTCGATTTCCAAATGGGCTTCCAAATACAAAATAGGGCAGCCTTCCTCGTTGAGGAGGTTTGCTGTGAAGAGAGCGAAGCCGTCTCTAAATACAATACCCTCCATATCAATGACTAAATGTTCTCTGAGTACTGGAAACTGCTCGATGAAATACCAGAAATTTTCCCATGGAGTTGTATTTCTATAAGCACTGGAACTGATGTTCCAATAGGCCTCTCCTAGTTTATCTTCGTTTATACTACATAGCCAGCGTCCAACGACTTCTACCACCATTTCGGAGTTGAAGGAGGGCTGCGCAAAAGCTTTTTTTGTCGATCGATTACTGAGGACAGCTCCACTAGGACTAATTGAGGGAGGTGCCGCTATTGCTAAAGAGGCAAAAGAAATTGTTGTGAAAATCAACAGGCGCTGCCAGGCGTACATCCCTATTCTCCACCTTAACACGTTTTTGTAAATAATCTACTTGCAGCGTAGAGGGCAGAGAAAAAAAGCGCTACTAATTTGTGTTCTTTGCTTACAAATTAAAGAGCTGTACAGCGCACCACTTACTCAAGGAATAGAAGATAGGTAGAGGCTTCTTATGACGCAGATGCAACCGTAATTCATTGGAGGCTGAGCAGAGCCGCAGCTGCTTGGGAACTTTTTGGCGATTCTTTTGCCATCCCCGGCAGTGATAAGCAATCAGCTGGGGCAAAAGCAGAAGACGCCAGCCTCGTTTGCGTAGCCGCAATGAAAGGTCGATATCTTCCTTGTACATAAAAAATGACTCGTCGAAGATGCCATACGATCCCATCATAACGCTCTGCAGGGCTTCAGCTCGGCATAGCATCAATGCTCCACAGATGGCCGGCACATCGATAGCTGCAGAATCTTCTGTAGATCGACAGGCTTGACCCTGATCGCGGTCATACCAGTTGCCATACCATCTCTGATAGATCCCGCGGCTGTCATATAATCCAGTAGGAGAATTTCGCTGTAAATCATACCCTAATAAAGTTCCTGTCATCGCACCCACTGACTGCTGTTCCGGCTGCTCCATCCAATCGATTGCTTTGGCTAAAAAATCGGGAGCTAAAAAGGCGTCGGGATTTAAAAAGAGGAGATAGTCACAGCCGCCTTTCTCTTTCAAATAGCGCCATCCGATGTTATTCGCAGCACTGAAGCCGACATTCTTATAAAGGGAAATCACGACCGCTTGCTCGGGCAGCTCCTTTTTAGGAATCTGAAATCCGTTAGGAGAGCCGCTATCGACAATGACGATCTGATCGGCCGGGCGTGTCTGCTGTTTCAAGTGCCAAAGCGCTTTTTTTAGCGGCTCTTCACTTTGATAGGAGACAATGATGACCCCGCATTTTTTTGGCGGATGGAATGACTCTACCACAGCTTAACCCTTATCATTTGACCTTGGCTTCGTCCGCTTGAGTGAGCACGCTACTTTACAAAAACGTTCACTTTAACACGCTTGCTTAAAGATTTCAAAATGAGAATGGCTCTGAAGACCTTATGTCGCATTCTTACGCATCCCTATATACTTATCTAAATTATTCCTAAATTTTTCAATGGGTTTGCCATTAAAGGTTTTAAGGTTGGAAAAACTGATAATGGCCTCTAACATCTCCTGAGTAATTTCCGCATTTGTTATTTCTAGAGATGTTAAGTTTTGAAGCTCTGCTAAAGCTTGTAAACCTGCAGGGCCTACTCTTCCTGCCATATATGCATTCAGATGGAGAGTTTCTAAGTTAGGCGCCCATCTTGGAATTTGTGATAACGTCTCATTCCATACGCTACAGGTATGAAGTTCTTGAAGCTGAGTGAGTGGAGGAATTACTTCAGCCCATACGCTTGGGGACCTTTTCATAGAAAGAACTTTGAGATGAATGAGGGGAGCCAGGGTATTGAGATGATCAGATAATTCTTCGTCATCGGCATAAAGCTCCTCAAGTTGATTTGGAAGTTGTCCCCATTTATCGCTACTTAAAGTTTCTCGACAGCCAGAGATATTGATACTTGTTAATTTAGGAGCTTGGCCTAGCATGCCTTGTAAGCTTATACCCCCTCTTGTATGCGAAAAACGATGTAGATATCGGCAGTTGCTTAAATTGATCGTTTCTAAGTTGGGTAGTTTGACAAGTTCTTTGACTTGTAGCTGATATATAGAAGAATTACTTAAGTCTAAGTTTTTAAGATTTTTAAGTTCAGTTAGAAGCAAGAAATCGAATGCAATCGTGTAAGACTTTTCACGGCTACTGCTTTGACTAAATGTTAGAGAGGTAATGTGAGGAAAAGTTTTTATCATTTTTTCCATTACCTGATGGTTCACCTGCTTTCTATCTAAGCACAGAGCAGTAATATTAAATTGTTGTAAGCTATCTAATACTTTTTTCTCCAAATCAGAAGAGGAGTTAGTAAATAGAATGGTTTGGTATGCTCTTAGAAGATAGTCTTGCAACGCTGGAGAGACTTGCGGTAAGCTGTCATTTTGAGTCATCAACTGATGGGCAAACTCACAAGCTGTCTCAATATCCTTTGGATCTGCAGCAGACCAGCTGTTGACTGTCTCTAACAAATCCTCTCTAAATTTTTCAACGGGCTCTCTATTAATGGGCTTGCCATTAAGCGTTTTAAGGTTGGGAAGAGCGCTAATGACTTTTAATGTCTCTTTAGTAAGTTGATAACCCTCTATTTCCAAAGAGATTAAACTTTTGAGTTCCGCTAAAGCTTTTAACCCTTGATCGCTTATTCCCCTCTCCTTAGGGTTTTTATTTAATTTGAGGGTTTTTAAGTTAGGAGCCATTTTTATTAGTTTTGATAAGTCGTAATCCGCTAGAGAACAGTAGCTTACATTGAGTTCCTCAAGCCGATCCAGTTGAGGGAAAGAGCCAGAAACCCATAAATCTGAGTATTTTTCCATGGAGAGGAATATAAGATGCGTAAGTGGAGCAAGGTTTGTTAGATCAATCGAGTCAAAAAAATCTTGCGTGTACAAAAAATCTTCGTTTAATTTTCTGCCGCTATCTACATAAAGTGTTTCTAGTCGATCGGAAAGAGATTCCCATTTGTCACCGCTTAAAGCTGCTTCACATCCAGACACCTTGATGTTTTTTAAATGAGGAGCTTGGGCTAATATCTCCTGTAAACTTTTTCTCCCTTCCTTAGGCGAAAGATGCTTTAGATTATTGCATCCACTTAAATTAATGCTTTCTAAGTTGGGTAGCTTGACAAGTTTTTCAAGATCATGTGGCAGTATATTAGAAGCACTTAAATCTAAATTTTTAAGCTCTTTAAACGTTGTTAGAAGTGAATAATCGAATGAGAGAAAAGAAAAGTCATCCTTATTTTTTTTGCTGAATGTTAGAGAGGTAATTTGAGGAAAGTCCTCTATCATTCTTACGATTACCCTATTGTTAACCTGCGTTCTGTCTAAGCATAGAGTTGTGACGTTGAGTTGTTTTAAGCTGTCCAATACATTCTTTTCTAAGTTACTAAGAAGTGAACAGATAGATTCAACTGTTTTCTGTGCATATGAGCTGAACACAAGTGCTTGGTAGACTCTTACCAAATACTCTTGCACAGCTGTTTGAACTTCTGGTGCGTTGTAATGCTGAGAGGTAAGCTCATGAGCAAAATCGCAAGCTGCTTCAATATCCTCTGAATCTGTAATAGACCAATTTTTGATTGTTTCGACCAATGCCTCGTTTATTGGATCTGGAGCTAAATTGATCCATTGGGCATCTGGCAAGAGATCATAAGCGGTTTGATTTTCCGTTATTTTTTGTTTACCTAGCCAGATCTCAATAATTGCATTTAGATCTTTTTTGTTAATATTTTTTTCAAGGGTATATTCATACTCTTTGTCAGCTTTTTTAAAAAAACCTGAGAATAAGTGGCGAAAGAAAAAAGATTTTTCAGCTAACGGACCCATGAGATATTGAGGAATTTCTAGGTCGCCATCGTGGCATTTTATAATTATCTTTTGCTTAAGCTCCTGTTCTTTGAGCTTTTTGGAGCATTGGAAGCACTCTTCTGCAATTGTGACTATTTTAGCTCCTGTTTCACACTTTTTTGCCTCCTCCCAACATTTTGCAGCGATCACATCAGATGCGGCACCTGCTTGGTCCGCTGAAACGGTTGCCCTCTCTTGTTTTACATCTTCTAAGATGAGATGAATTTTTTTATCTGTAGAAAGTTCTGCCCAATCTTTTTTAGCTCTTATCTCAGAATCGAGAGGGATAGGAATCCCATGCGCTTTTGCCTCTAAATAGGGAGGCATAGGAATCCCATTTTTCCAATTTTCTGTATTAGTATAATATGAAATTAAAAAAGACATGATTTTCCATTTGAAAAATTTTAATTAAATATTTGCATTATATTATATTATTTAATAAAAAACAATTTATTTTTTTATAGAGGGATTTAAACAGTGTCATTTAAAATGTATTTCTTCGTGTCTTTGTGACTTTGTGCCTTTGTGTTGCATCAATAAAAGTAACTTTTTGTTAAGTAACTGAATGATCACCAAACAAGAATTAACGATTAAAAAAAAGATATTAAATATATTAAGGATGTAACGATAAGCGGTTTATAAACAAACTTGACAAGTTCAATAAGGCTGATCGTTAATTTTTTTTAATGTTCAAATATTTATTTTATTAACAACTGAGCAATTACATTAAATGTAAGTAGAGAAAAATAGCATGCCAATCAATCTTCTAGAAGAAAAACAGAGCTTACTTCTTATCATTCGACCTTGACTTCGTCTGTTCGAGTGAATACGCTACTCTTCAAAAACGTTCAATTTAATACGCTTGTTTAAAGATTTCCAAATGAGAATGGCTCTGAAGACCTTTAGACGCCCAAGCCTAGCTTTTCGTCTCTCTATCCTGCCGATGCAGCTGCCTCTGATCCTCTGCTATATCGGCCTGCTTGCCGTTGGCGCCATGCTTCCTTCTGACGGAGGCCATGGCCTGCTTAACCCCAAAAGTATCTTCTTTTTAGGCACCTTCTTCCTAGCGACGCTTCACCTATGCAGCCGTCGTTTTCTGTCTCAATCGCAGATTCTAATCATTCTCTTTGCCACGATCTGCGTCGGATGGTTAACGACAGCTTGGCTGACTTCGTTTCGTGATCCTCACTATGTGTTTGCAGCGCCTTTTGACCAGTTTAAGATGTTTTTTCTAACGATTACAGTGAGCTGTATCACGATCTATTTGGTACACAGTCGTGTGCTGACGGCTCAACGCATTATACGCATCGTCATCTTGGCTAATTTCTCTTTTTCTGTAGCCAAAATTGGGCTACTTATTGCTCATTTGATCGGTGTCATCGATCTCATGACCTTTATCGAAAGAATTGGAATTCGTTTCATGAGTATGAATATCTACGCTCAACTTGTGCGGATGCAGGCATCAGTCGATATCTTAACCCCCTTTCTCCTCTATTTTCTTTTGCAATCCGATCGCCTAAGGCTTAATTTCTCCTACTCCTTCCGCTGGATCTATCTCTTTATCAGCGCATTCTCCATTTTTTTAAGCTTCTCCCGCTTTTTAATGGCTGTAGGCGCTTGCAGCCTGCTTCTCTATATGATCTCTCTTCACCCCCGGCGGCAAATCTATCTCTGGATGGCTGCAGCCATTCTTGCCCTCTCAGCAATTATGGTGATTGGTCCAGGTCCTATTGTAACGGTGATCGAACGGCGCTTCTTTAGCAGTGAAGTCGCCGACTCGGATGAAGTGCGTGTTGTCCAAAGCCGTGCTCTGATGGCGGAGTTTGATAATTATCCGATCTTTGGAAAAGGCTTAGGCAGCTGCGCGCCCGACTGCATTCGCGACCTGCTATTGCCCCACTCATACGAGGTGCAGTGGCTAGCCTTTCTGATGCAATTCGGAATCATTGGAATCACGTTTCTATTGATCCCCCTTAGCTTCTGCCTTCTCCGTTTTTTCTTTCCGCCTGTTACCTTAACTTCCGTTGGCTTTGCAGCCCTCTTTTGCCTCTTTTTAATCTCCGGTTTAACCAACCCTTTCATGATTTCTTTGGCGAGTGGGATCTTATATGCGCTCTTTTTCCTCTCAAAGGAATGCGTCGATCAGGTAAACTCTGCTCACCAAACGAAAACGATCCCTAGCAACCAAGTATAAAGGAGATTTCATGGTACCGAAGCTTTCTATTCCATCCCTATCCTCTCTGCTGTGGGCAGCTTTTATAGGGATTAACCTTACATCGGCATTGATTGCGTCGGAGGAAGAGATAGCGAATTCTCAGCCAGCCTCGGTGACATTAGATGCGATTGGCTTAAAAGCAGGTACAGATAAATCTTCGAACTATCACTCCTATACCCAAGTTTACGATAAATGGTTCCACTCTTTTAAAGATGAGCCGATCAAATTCTTAGAGATAGGGATCTATAAGGGCCATTCGGCTCAGATGTGGGAAGAGTACTTTACGAATGCAGAGCTGCACTTCATCGATATCAGTGACAAAAGAATCGAATATCAGCCTCAAAGAGCCACCTACCACTTTTTAGACCAATCCAGCCGCGATGATTTGAGGGCATTTGTGAATAAAGTGGGTGGAGGATTCGATCTAATCATCGACGATGGCGGCCATACAATGGAGCAGCAGCTAGCTAGCTTTAAGGTGCTCTTTCCTCAGCTTAAACCCGGTGGCATCTATGTCATCGAAGACATTATGACCTCTTACTGGCGCGATTATGGTGGCGCTGGAACATTTAAAAAGCCAAAGGCTAGTGCGCAATCGATGACCGAGTTTGTTAAGGCTCGTATCGACGATCTTCTCTATGCCGGTGCCCGAACAGGCTGTGCCGACTTCGAAAAGACTCGCCCTGGCATCCGAGCTAAACTCAATAAATATCAAACTCATATTCAATCGATGCATTTTTATCCTGGCATCTGCATGATTATTCGCCGCTAAGGATTAACGCATGACTCCGCATAAACCAATTGAGACGATCTATATTGATGCCCAGGGAACAAAAAGCTATCTGGCAGAGTGCTGGCGTTTTCGCGAGCTCCTCTACTTTTTAACCTGGCGTGATCTGATTGTCCGCTATAAACAGGCCTTTCTAGGGGCGGCTTGGGTTCTGCTGAGGCCTCTTATCACCATCGCTATCTTTACTTTTGTCTTCAGCACCATTGCTAGGTTTCCTTCACAAGAGATTCCCTATCCCCTTTTCGTCCTAGCAGCGATGGTTCCTTGGCACTTTTTTGCGACGGTTGTCTCAGAAAGCACGGGAACACTTGTCCAAAATGTCCATCTGCTCAACAAGGTCTATTTCCCACGCCTCCTGCTTCCTGTAGGACAGATTCTAGCTGCGATGCTGGAGCTGGGGATCAGCACGCTTTTGCTTTTGGCTTTAACGGTGACTATGGGGGACCTCTCCTGGTCCACTCTATGGGCTCTGCCGCTCTTAATGGGATTGATTGTCACCTTATCACTCGGATCGGTGCTCTGGATCTCTGCAGTCACTGTCCGCTATCGCGATATGCGCTTTATCACCTCAGCACTGGTGCAGTTTGGTGTCTTCCTCTCTCCTGTGGGCTATGGAACCTTTATGATTCCAGAAGAGTGGCGCTGGCTCTATCAGCTTAACCCTCTCGTCGGCTTGATTGAAGGCATGCGCTGGTGTCTCTTTGGCTTGGCCGATCCGCAGTTGTCTCTCTATCTAACAACAAGCGTTCTGTTTAGTATTCTCTTACTCACGACTGGTTACTTCTACTTTCGCCGTACGGAGGCTTTTTGTGTCGATGTCATCTGAAGCAATCCGTATAGAACAGCTATCCAAACTTTATAAAATTGGCCGCGGCAGCCAAACAACCTTGCGTGAAACTCTGGCGGCACAGTGGCGCCACTGGACGGGTCAAGAGGAGTTCAATGAGTCAGATTTTTGTGCACTCGACGATCTCTCTCTCTCTATTTCTCAAGGAGACCGCCTCGCGATTGTTGGTGCCAATGGCGCTGGAAAGTCGACTCTCCTTAAAATTTTGTCGCGTATCACGGCACCAACAGCGGGACGTGTCACGATTCAAGGACGCGTGGCAAGTT
>CAZZJE010000108.1:0-8215 GCA_964654295.1 uncultured bacterium
CATCGTTAATAATTTTATAGTCGTAAAAGCGGCATGCTTCGAGCTCATGCTTGACCCAAGCCAGGCGCTCTTCGATCACCTCTGGAGGTTCTGTCCGTCGCAAAGTCAACCGTCTTTGAAGCTCTTCGATAGAAGGTGGAACGACAAAGATAAATGCTGCGTCAAATTTTCCTTTAAGTAGGAGAGCACCTTGGGTATCGATCACAAGGATCACATGTTTGCCTGCCTGCCGCTGCTGTTCAATCCAAAGCTTGGAGGTTCCATAATAGTAGCCGTAAAGGCGCACATATTCTAATAATTCATTGGAAGCGATCTTACTTTCAAATTCCTCTTCTGTCACAAAATGGTAATGAACGCCTGGAATCTCATAAGAGCGTGGCTTACGTGTCGTATAAGAGACACTTTCGACAACACAAGGAAATTCTTGATGCAGCATGGAGACAAGCGTCGTTTTTCCTGTGCCAGCGGGAGCGCTGATCACAAAGGCTAAGCCTTTTGAGAGATTTCCTAGAATCTTGGTCATTCTTTACTCGACATTCTGAATCTGTTCGCGCATTTTTTCGAGTTCGCTTTTCATTTCAACAACGAGATGAGAGATGACAATATCGGAAGCTTTGGAACCAATAGTATTGACCTCCCGCCCCATCTCTTGCATTAAAAACTCTAATGTTTTTCCAACACTTATTTCGGAATGGACCATTTTTTCAAACTGTTTAAAATGCAAACGGAGTCTAGAGATCTCTTCTGAGATATCGATGCGGTCTGCAAAGAGGCAAACTTCTCTAAGCAATCGCTCTTCGTGTTCTACAACGAGAGAGGAGAGTTCGCTTAATCTTTGATGTAGCTTAGTTCGATAGCGTTCGACAGCATCTGTTGCTTTATTGGCGATTTTTTCATTAAGCTCTTTTAAGAGGTCGAGTCTTTTGAGCAGTTCATTGGCAATGGCTTGGCCTTCGATTTGGCGCATTTTTTCCATTTGCTGAATTGCTTGGCTTAGGACCTCTTTTATTGCTTCTAAAAGAACAGCATCGTGAGACGTATCGTGAGACGTATCGGCTTCGGAAGTTAAGAGAGAGGGGTCTGACACTAGCAGCTGTAGGGAGAGCTGTTCAGGAGCTCCGACAGATTGAGCAATCAGGCGCCAGGCTTGCCACGTTTGCTGGACTAGGGGCAAGTTCGCTGAAACAGTAATAGGAATTGCTGTTGTGTAGCGAATTTGTAGCCTGAGGGTTAGCTGGCCTCGTTGGAAATGGTGACTGATCAACTTACGGATGTCATGATCAAATCGCTGGAGTTCGCGCGGGATAAACGACTGGATTTCGAGATGCTTGCGATTGACAGCGAGCAACTCAACACTAATCCGTCCTAATGAGAAGGTAGCGGAAGCATTCCCATAAGCTGTCATGCTTTTGAGCATATAGACTCGTTTAATCTAAAGGTCATTAAGTAATGAAGAGAACGCCCTTAATATAAGAGCTTTTCTAGGAAATAGCAAGGAAAAATTAAGGACTTCACAAGAGCTCAATTAAATTTTATTTTAATTACATAAATTTGAAAGAAATAACAAAAACAGACACTTTAACATTAAAACAACACATAAAAAACAAAAACAGTTTAAAAAAACTAAGATATAGAATATATTAGCTCTTTTTAACTAGCTAGGGGGAATTAATGGTTACCACCGTAAGAGCATCTTCTACTACACCTGAGCAGATTCAACATCGCAAAAAAGTACGACATGAAGCAGTGATCAAACAGCTAATTAAAAAGATTCATGCTCTTTTAAAGCGTTTAAGACACTATTTTGCGCCTTGGACACGCTCTACTTTTAGCCTTACTCCAGAACAAATATTTTTGCGCACTAAAATTCAGCAAGGGATTGAATTTAGATCTTTACAGCAAAAAGTTACCTCTTACATAGCCACTGGAATGCGAGTGAATGAGGAGGAGAAGGAAAAGGAGCAGACGCTTGGTGCAGAGCTGGGGATTAAGCACACTTTTCGCGAATTTTCGCATGCCTTGGTACAGGTTCAAGAGTTTGCTGTGGAGTTAACAGACAAGACAATCGACAAGGCTTTTGATCACTTTGTCTCTCCGGCACTTGACAAAGTAAAAGAGCAGATGGAAACCATTCCAGCAACATTACAGAATGTTGCAGAAATGGCTGTTCAGATTGGAATCCGTTCTGTCAAAACGATTTTTAATCGCATTAGACAGGTACGATCTCGAATTCAAGCATGTGCTGAGGTAGCTGGACAAGGGTTTATTGATAAAATCAAGACTCAACCTGAAGAGGCAAAGAGGCAACCGATCATTAAATGGCTCTGCAATGCTTTTCGATCTCTCCCGCCTAATGAGCGCACTGAAATACAAAACTCATTGAAAGAGGATTTAGAGAGCTATATTAAAGAGATGGGAATCACCTTAAGGGCCCCATACGACACTAAATCTTATGTCAACCGAGCGCTTGAGTGGGCTACAACAACCAATCGAATTGTTCCTGTTGAAGAGGGTTATAAAGCTAACTTGGTGCATAGCGTCTGGAACCAATTTATCATTAAAATGCTCGATAAAAAATTGCCAACGCTTAGCTTTGAGGATCAGGATGAAATTGATTTGAAAAATTGGTTCATTCAGCCAGAAGGGAGTGAAAACATTCGCGAAAGCGCAAAGAAGTTACTTCAAGAGCGCATTAAAGACATGCAGACGTCACAAAGCCTTAGAGGAAGCCAAAAACAAGTAAATGATGACATTGAAAAAGCACTGAATCAAATGTTCTCTTCAACAGCTCCTACATCTCCAGCTTTAAGACGCAAAACAGACTATAGCAAAATCTTCGAAGCTCTTTTAACAGTTTTAATTGAAAAGCGTTTAAAAACTCATTTACCCATTGTTTCTGAGGAGCTCAACGAGACGAATCAAAATCTATTAAATTGGCTTTTAACAGATAAAAACTCAGAAGAAGAAACGCCTAAAGCCACATTAAGCAAAGAGGAGCTTCTAAATCAAACCTTAGAAAAAGCGACGGAAAAATTATGTGCGACCCAAAAAAACAAGACACCTCAAATTCTAACAGGGTATCAAACGTTAGAGAACCATGTTTCAAAAGTTGTTGATTGGTTCAAAAATGAAGGCTATCGGCCGACTTTGGAAGAGTATTTGAGCTCCGAAGAGGTTAATCAAATTAAATATGATCGAGATATTATTGATCTCATTTTTGAATCAGTCTTGCAGATCCTTTTAAGAAAGAAAATCGATCTCTTTTTTGATCGTTACCACAAAATTTTCACTGACAGTTTGCCTGGGATTGTGCGTAATAAAATTCTCAAAAATAATGCTAACAAAATAGCGATGCTCTGTTCTGAGCGGCTGTGCGATTTGATTGACAACTTGGCTTATACAGAAACAATCGACGAGCTCACCTTTCTAGCAAATAATTTTATCAGCGCCTACTTAGAGGGAGAAAAGCATAAGAATGCGAGTAAAAAAGGCTTTGAACGAGTTGTTTCACAAGTTAATGCAACGGCAGTAACAGAAGCTGAGAAACAAGTGCAGGAGACTGCAAAAGAGACAAAAGCTTATGTAGATGGGTATGGCCTTGATAACTTCTTAGAGAAAATGTTTATTGAAGGCTTTGCTAAGCCTGGTATTTTTTCTAGTGGCGCATCAGCGCTTTTATGTAATGCAAGCTCTCCTGAGGGTTCAGAAGCGCAGAAGGTGAGGCTTGAGCACAAAATGCTCTACGACTTTACCGATCGAATTTTAAAAATCTTTTTTCCTCCGAAGACAATTACCAAGCCAGATGGAACATCAGATACAATCGATGGGATTGCTTACATTTGTTATCAGCTGACAATTCCTTCTGAATTTCTTGATTTGAAAAAAGAAGCAGATAAAATGCTGCAACAAATTTTTCCACAGAGCGTGCAAAAATCTTGTAATGTGATCATTGAGCAAATACGACCGCATCTTACAAACTTAGCTTTTGGAGCATTGAGAGATCTCCTGCATAAGAGCTTATTAGAAGGACTGCATAAATCTCTGATTAAAATTGCCCAGCCTGAAGTGCTGATTCAGTTATTAACAAAGCAAACGTTACCGATGCTTGAAAAGGGCATGATCGAGACAATGGCTCTAAAACTGTTAGAAGAACATAGCCAAACTTTTTCTAAGGATTTTAGGCTGTTAATTAAACCGATTGGCACAACAGAAGAGGAGCTTAAAAATATTTTTAGTCAGGTGGCAACTAGTGTGCTACCTGAACTCCGAAAACATGTAAAGGAAAATTGCTACGAATATAAGCCGATTATTAACTCATTTTCTAATGAAGAGTTAAATAAGCGCTTGCTTCCAGCGCTAGATATTATGGCGCAATATGTTGCTAGAGGATTTGCAGGAAAAGAACTCCCAGGAGATGATAAGACAGCAAATAACCAGATTGCAGCTTATATGAAAAATTATTCTAAAACTCCTGATAAAAAGACTGAGCATGCCAATATTTATGGAGAGTTGATATACAATTTAATCTTTAATATTGGCGAATTTAACTTAGGAAAAGTCGCTCAGAAAGCCGTTGATTTATTCTCTGGCAAAGTCAAGAAAAAAGCTGGAGAGGGCGTTGCACAAGCATTTGCAGATTATCGAGATTCCTATCACAACACTGTTTATTACCTTTTAAGAACTCTCCGAGAAAAGTTATTGTCTGAAGAAGCTTTAGCCCGCATGTTCTCTAACGAAGAGGCAGGGCCTGAAGTTGGTTTAACCTTGAAAAAGCAGGTTAACCGTATCTCAAAACTTCTTTACGACACAATAGGAGGAAATAGTTGGGTAAAGCGGAATACTGTATTAGCAGCAGTTAGTATAAATGTCGAAAGCCTTCAAAACACCCTAGTTATAGCTATCAATAAGGTTTTCCATAATAACGTCCTGAATGAAGGACTTCTTTTTACGATTACTCAGATTGCTGTCTCAAGGCTGGAAGAGTCTGCCGAAAAGATTCGAAATCGAGACATTGCGGAAAGCTTAGGATTGAGCCGAACTATCACTTCAGAAGGTTGCAAAGGTTCCGTTCTTTTAAAAGCTGCTTCATCATGAGAAATTTTTAAAAGCCTCTTTCCTCCATCTGCCTGAGCTATTTTTGCAACAAATTCTAAAACTTTTTTTTCTGAATCGGAAAAAACACTTAAATTAGGCATATCAATGCTTTTTAAAATGTGATGCCCTCCAGAAATCAAAATCCCTTTAGAGAGAAATAGCTGATAGATATTCTGAAACTGATCGGGGCACGGGCCGTATTCTAAATGAACATACCTAGTTCCAGTTATGCTCATTCCATGTTGTTGAAAATGTTTAAAGTCCGCGTAAAACAAGGCTTTATTTAAAAACAAAGGGCTTTTCGTAAACCCTATCAAATAGCGCACAGCCTGTTTAAACAGCTCTAAACAAAACGGCCTATTACCGCTGTAAATATCAGAGGATTGGCTTTTCCAATGAATTTCAAGAGCATTAAGTTCTGCGTAGGCTTCATCACATTTCAAACGAATATGATCATCCTGAACAACATCTTGTACAAAATATGTTTCCCAACGTTTGATACTTGCTTCTCCAACTTTCAAATAGTTAGCAAAAGCAGTTTGAGACATTCCAAGCGAAGCGCGATATTTAATAATTTCTTCAGATGTCAAAAGATTATGTTGCTTGCGATATTTATCTGCAGCGCTCCTTCTAAGTACATTCATTTGCTCCCCATCCATTAACGGCGTCTGACATTTTGTACAAACAAATGAGGGCACGACCACCTCTACTTCCTCTCCTTTTACCTCAGGGTTAAAGCGAATGTTTTTTAATTCAAATTTTTCACAGTCACAATTTAGGCACTTCATTTTAACCTTCTCCTTTTTGTTCTGTCGAACGGCTTTCATGCAGTGAGACGTAATAATATCGCTCATTCTTCAAAACAAATTTGATATACATTTGCTTAGCACATCTAGGACTCCACCAGCTAAAGGCTAGTAATTCAAGTCCAGCTATTGCTTTCTCATAAGACTTTTGTGGAGGTCTCGATCCCTTGTAATCCTTTGGAGAAATTTCCTCCAGCAGCTCCCTAATCAACTGCCAAACATCATCTGCATCCTCGACTTCGAGATCATTTAACTCACCGACAACTTTAGAAGGGGTAGCAAACATCCCGTATCGGTTTCTTAAAAACTCTTTTGCTTCATCTAATCGCTTGGTCAGCTCTCGATCCGAGGGGCGCTTATCGTGCATTGCATGTCTTTTCGTATATTATTATAGCATCATATGATACCAGAATACAAGAAAAAGTCAACACTTCAGGCGCCCTTTCTATTTCTCAAAAGGAGATATCACATTAAAAATTAAATATTTATGAAGAAGGTAAGAGAAATGACAAAAGCTGCCTGATAAGCATCTAAAAACCGCACCAAGTTATTTAGAAATCTATATTTTTCGAATATGAGTAGTTTCCAAAATCCACGCTGACAGTGCATCTAAAACTACAGGGGCAATCGTTTCTTCGATTTTGCCATACTCTAAAATAGATCCAGATTCACATGTTTGAAAAAAATGGTTCAATTTTGGAAATTCAATCATTTTATAATTTTGGTTTCCAGCCTCATTAAGAGTTTCTGCGATAAGAGGAAGATTTAGTTTTGGAGGAACTTGAGAATCGAGTTCGCCATTGATCACCAAAACAGGAATCTTAACCTGTTTTAATGCAGTTGTTGGGTCATAAGTCAAAAAATAGCGTAACCATTTTGAGTTACAACGCTTAATTTGGGCTTCTAAGGCTGCAGCACTTGCCTGCTGCTCCTCTTTAGGCAGATTAGCCAACTGTTTTGCGACAATTTCTCGTAGCAGTTTCTCTGCTTTTTCAAGATCAGGTTCATTTTTGATCACAGACAAGATGTGCTTCTGAAAATCAAGTTGATGGCTAATTTGCTTTTCAGAAACTCCCATAGCACGAGAAATTAGAGTTTCTTGCGCATAAAGAGTTGCTTCACCAGTTACGCTAGGGGCTGCCATTAAAGCGATGAAAGCGACGTCATTCGATTTAGCCGCTACCATTGGGGCAATTAGACCGCCTTCACTATGCCCAATCAAACCGATTTGTTCCGCATCAACTTCTTTCCGAGTTTTCAAATATTCGACACCAGCCAATACATCAGCAGCAAAGTCTTCACTAGTCGAAACGTCGTAATTTCCTGTAGATTGCCCAACACCTCGCTTATCTACGCGCAATACAGCAAGACCTCGTTTTGTAAGATGGTCAGCTAGAACCCAAAAAGGCTTGTGTCCAAATACGGTTTCATCCCGATCAATTGGGCCGGAGCCAGCGATGAGTAAAACAGCAGGAGATGGTTTTTCTAATCTGGGAAGAGTTAAAGTGCCAGCTAAAATCCCGTTTGCGGCTGGATTAGAACATTGAACCTCTTCTACATTGTAAGAAATCGATCCTTTTGGCTCCTGCGGACGTAAGGGTTCCGAAACCTTTTTGAGTGATTCATCTGAAGCAGCTAACAGACTGAATACAGTAAACAATTGCTTAATCATTCAAGTTCTCTTACTTTTAGTCTCTTTAGGAGATGTGGCAACAGGTTATCGAAAATGGAATAGCACTGTCTCACTCGAAAAGATGCATGATAGCGATTGTTATGCTTTAACCTGCACTACAAGCATCGGAAAAAGCCCAGTTTTTTAAACTGGGCCAATCATTTAAGAACGTTTATTTATTTCTGCACCTACAATAATGGAAGGTTTTCCGTCTTGTATGCTTAACGACACTGATGCATGACCGGTTACAAATTCTAAAAATGGCTTCCAATCTATCAAATTAGTGCTGAAGATCAATTCTTGCTGTATACATCTTGCATAAAAGATTTGCATTATTTCCACAGCTCGGGAGTTTTCATCGTTTTCTACTAAATGGATTAAATAGTTCCTATAAAATCTAGAGTTAAACGCACCAAACCATCTCTATAACGTCTTTTAATGATTGCGTTTAACCAAAACACGTTGCAAAGCTAGCCTCTTCAGAGCCCCCTTACATAAAACGTCTAAACTATAGAGACAATTGCAAAATTCAAGTTATACGGAGGAAATTTAGTAACCGATTGTTTTGTTAGGCCTCGAAGAGGCCGACACAATTTTAGGCCAGGCCGTAAGGCCTTAGCCTGATCTTTCTGTATGTTTGATT
>CAZZJE010000109.1:0-6024 GCA_964654295.1 uncultured bacterium
TGCATTGGGCCTCATAAGACAACAATTTTGCAATTACCTCTAAAGCCTACGCTACATCGAACGCTGGTATCACGAAAGCTCTGATTCCGGCACGATCGGCTCTTTTGGCAAATTGGGATAGGTGTGGTTTTCAAATGGCATCGTGGTATTAGCTGCCCGCTGCAGCTGCTGCCAATAGCCACGGTCGAGATAGCCACGGCTACCGTTAAAAAAGAGGAATAAGCAAGCTAACCCCCATATCGCAATTAAGGGATAGGAGATCAGCAGCCATGTTGGAACTTTCGCATTTGCTGTTGCAATCGTATTATTTTCATAATACTCCAGCTGATTCTCTTCTTCATTAAAATTTTTTTTCTCTTGATCTTGCTCTTCAGTCATCTTTCGATCTCCTCGAAGCCGGCTCCTTGTCATCTTGCAACATCTGATACTTGGGACTCTCGTCCATATCTAAACGTCCATTGTACCAAAAATAGAGGAACAAAATTAAAGCACCACCTACAAGCACAATTGTCATGCTATAGTGCACTAAGCTTCCGTATAAACCATTTCCATCCATCACAGCTTCACTCATGGCAACACTTTATGTCCTTCAATAATTTCCTTTGTTTGAATGGGATCTCGACCTTGCCACCAAGCCTGTGTCGGCGGAGTGATTCGAGATCCTTTTGTCATCAGGTACTGGTAGATTGCTTCAAACTGCATATTTGGAATACCGATAGCTGAGCTAGATGTCCCCCTTGGGTCATCATCAAAAAAGTGTTGAAACGCAGGCATAATAGAGCCTGGGCTTGCAGTCTTTGGTGCCCAAAAGTGCGCCTTATGCCAGTCGCGGCTTGGACGTTTGATAGCCACGCGTGAAATGTCTGGCCCAATACGGCGCGTCCCAGGAAAAGTGATCTCTTGATAGATGTATTCATTGGCTGAAGAGGGAGGTGCTGGAAAGGAGTCCGAGCCATTTAGAACAACATCTTGTACAAGCGTTCGTGTCTGATCTGTATGGCAATACCAGCAGCCTTCGATCGAGTAGATATGCTCACCCAGTTTAATTAACTCATGGCGAGAGCGGAAATTCATAGGAGGCGACTGCAGCTGTTCCACTGAGCTAATCGTCTCTCCATCTGGATCATATCGCCATCCATCGACGCCGCTAAATGTATAGCTGCTATATCGATATTCGACAGGATTGTTGACGTAGATAACACCCTTATTGTTCAAATAGGGATGCTGATTCTCTTGGTCAACAATATGGAAATCACGGTCGACCCAGTTTTCCACCATCCCTTGTGCTGGAGCAATGGCAAAAGCCTCTTTTAAATCCGTTGCAAATAGCTCTAAAATGGTATAATCGAGCTTAAGCTGATCGGGATTTTGCTCTTTCTGCAGCCTCTGACGCAGCGCATCGGCAGCAGCAACAGCATCAAAACCTGAAGCTCCTATTGAACCTTTTTGAGGAGGCCGGACAAGCAGCAGCTTGGACGTTAGCTTTAACTCCTTATCGTCTAAACGAGTAATATATTTTTCTAGCTCGGGAGGAGCCACAAGCCTGACAGTGTCGCTTTCATGAAAAGCCAGCAGAGAAAATCCCTCTTTTAAATGGTAGACCCCCTCTAAAGGAGCGTTGAGCTCTTTGGCACTTCCTAAATAGAGATGCGGATCCGAAATCTCATACATCTGCACCTGATAGTCACTCGTCGGCTGGGTCCATGTAGGATCGATATAACGAGGCGCAATCAAAGTGACAATAATAGAACCAGAAAAGAGGATCAAAATAGCAATGACTGTTAACAGCGTCGATCTCTCAATCTTGTGATAAAATGTTTCCGGATGCGTTCTCATACTCTAGCTTCCTTCAGGTCTTTAGAAGGCTCTGCAACTTCACGAGGGGCTAAAATAACTGTATTAAAGATATTGATTGCAAACAGAATATTGCCAAACAGGATGATGGCACCTCCAATTGAGCGCATCCACCAAAAGTCTCTCATCTCAGCAATTGTCTGGATGAAAGAGAGATTACTTAAATTGCTATGGAACTCGGCATAGGTCGCACCGTTTGCCCAGCTGGCCCACATCATCCCTTGTAGAAAGCCACCTACCCAGAGAGAAAGGATGAATGGAATACTGCCAAAGAGATTCAAACTAAAATGCCAATTGGCTAAGCGAGTCGACCATAAAGGCTTTTGAACCATCGCAGGAATCGCTTGATAGATTCCAGCAATCGCAAAAAAGGTAAATGTCCCATAGAGAGAGATGTGAGAATGGCCGATTACCCAATCTGTTTTAGAGGTGATTTCATTTACATTACGTAGAGCCATCAAAGGTCCCTGGATACAGGTCAGCAGATAAAAGATCACTCCCATCATTAAAAAACGGAGAGGCGCACTCTGGCTATAGAGTTCCCAACGTACCTGTAGAGTAGAGAACAGATTAGTGACAACCGTCCATACGGGAATAAACAGCCATAGAGAGAATACGATAGAGGTTGTCTGAAGCCATTGTGAAATAGGTCCATGGATAATATGGTGTGCTCCAATCCAGGCATAGACAAAGGCAATAGTCCAGAATCCAATCAGAGAGAGGCGATGGCTATAGATTGGCATGTTGGAGAGTTTTGGCAAAAAGTAGTAGGCCGTTGCAAGGCCAAAGGGGGTATAAATTAACCCCACTAAATTGTGCACGTAGAAAAAGTTGACGTTCACGCGCGAAATTCCACCTGGCACAAGAGCAATAAAGTAGAATCCAGCCAATACTGTAAATGTTGTCCAAATGAATCCTCCCAAGGAGTACCAGAGAGCAACATACATCTTTTCAAAAGAACGGTTAATCACAGTCATAAAGAAATTGACGGCAGTGGCAACCCAAGCGACGGCAAAGATATTTTTTACTGGAAGATAGCCAATCCACCAAGGCATCTCAGCATATTCCCAGCCGATGTTTGTTCCCCAGGGGTAGGAGAAGTTTCCGATGATTAGGGAAAACCACCAGAGAGCGATTGAAAAATAGGCTAAAGGAGCGCTCCAGATAGGCACTCCACAAAGCCTTGGAACAAAATAGTACATTAAACCAACGTCGACCGAAAGCAGCCAAAGGAGAGTCACAGCAGTGACATGGACAGGACGCATGCGGCCAAAGTGCACATATTCTCCCGAGAAGTAGTCGGGAAAGAGGAAGCCATTGAATGAGATGAATAGCCCCACAGCCATTCCAACAATCATGAACAGAATGGAGGGGTAAATAAGCATCTTTGCTGGTAGGTCGTTATACTTAACCATAAACTAACCTTAACGCTAGTGGATTGAAAGGCGTGGCGATGGGTGCGATGGCATATTTAGACACGGCTTGCTTGTCAGCTGAATAGATCTCTTTTAATAGCTTTCTCTGCTTATCATGCAGACGTTTTGCCCGAGCTAAATCTGCAATCAAGCGCTTTTTGAGCTCTTGTTTAGACTTTAGTTCAGCTTTGGCTATATCTGTTTCATGCTTTTTCTCTGCTGAGTCTGGCTGATGCGTGAGCTCATTGACCTGTTTGTCCAACTGCTGGATTTCATCTTCAATGATGCTTAAAAGCCTTTTTTCCGATTGATCGACAGCATTTTCAGCACCCTTATCTTCATAAATCTCTAGTCTTTGGCCATCAAATGAATAATTGAGAGCGACATCTGAAACAAGAGTTAAGTATTCATTTAAAAGAGCCTCTCCATTTTTCTGGCTAATCATGCCATTGCCTAAAGATTGAAAAAGCTCTCGCTCTTTTGCTAAATCTTGCCTCATCTCGACAAAGAGCTGATCCTGTTGTTTCAACCTCTCTATCTCTCCAGCTACCCCTAACTCCTCCTGATAAAGCTTGGCGGCTTGCGATTGGTTAGCTGAAGAAAAGGCCTTAGATTCTAATTGGCGACGCTCTAATCTCAATTTATCCAAACGATTTGTTAATTCATCTAAAGATTTACTAAAACTAGCTCGCGCCTGCTCAATAATCAGATCACTTCTGTTGTAACGCTGGTAGAGCGTCTCATTAATTGCTGAGCGAAGTTTCTGTTCTTGGTTGAGACTTCGAATATACATCACTAACTGAAGACGCTGTAGCGAGGTGGTAAAATCTCCCCACGGCTGCATCGATGTCCCCTGAACGCCATATTTGATCGAGCGAAGCAGTCTCAAATCATCCCTTGTCTCAATCCAGGGAAAATTAATGAGCATTCGAGGCTTTGCATCTTGCATGGCTCCAGCTCGGTTGCCAGCACCATCGGCATCTCGCCCATGACAAACAGCGCAATTCTCTTCAAAAAAGAGGCGACCCTGATTTAGATTTTCGGGAGTATAGAAATCATGTTTGATATAGTAAAAGGTCTGCTCAGGGTTAGCTGGATCAGGCTTAGAGACAACGTCAAATAGCTGTTCGGTTGTTAGCTGCTCTGTCGCAGGGGAGCGTTTTCTTGGAATAAAGATAGAGCTATCCAAAGCAGCCCAGTAGCTGTCTGCTGAAGGAAAGAGGTTTAAAGTTGAATATTTTGGAGGCTGCTCGGTCGAAGGACGAAGCTGCCCGCCCTCCTCTTTCAGCTCTCTTAACACATCCTCAGGCTTATATTGCCATTTAGGAACATCTTCTGATGAACGGATGACTGTAGCACCTGGAAGCGAAGAGAAGAGCCAGTTGGCTAGCTGCTCAATCTGTGCCTTATTCAACACGGGCGTTCCGTCGGCTGTCGGCTTATCTTGGGCCACCTCTCCCCAAGGAGGCATTGGGGTTCCTTTAACCCCATGGTAGATAGAGGCGATCACATTTTGGCGGGTTAGATTGCGTAAAAATTCAGCGTTACGCAGGTTTTTAGGGATGGGATAGATCCAAGCAGAGACAGGACCATTACCTTGCAGATATTCTCCGTGGCAATCGGAGCATAAAATTCGATAGGCTTGTGCTGGATTAAATCCATTCTCTTGCCAAACAGCTAAAAGGGCATCGCGATTTTTTTTCGCCAAAACATCAAGCATATAGGTCAATGCATAAAACTTTGTCGTGTCAAAAGGGAAGATAGGCATGATGGAGTGAGCCACCAGAGAGCTTGGGTTGCGGAAATGCTCCATGAGCCATTCGTCACTGCGGTAGATTCCTGAATAATTGGGCCTTGGACCGATCACTCTTCCTAAACCATACTCTTGAATATAGATCATCAAGACACGGTGAATGCGCTCTTGCCATGCCTTCTGCTCTTCTTCCACCTTTTTATGGCGCTCACTATCCTCTTTTGCCGCCAGCTTCTCTTCTTCAAACTGCTGATTTTTTGCTCTCTGAGCAAATTTAAAGGGTGTATAGAGGGCTTCAATCTGGCCGGGATACTCTTTTTCAATCTCTTCTAATATAGAACCTTGACGCACGTCGGAGATAATTCTCTCATCCAGCTCGCTACCATGCTTCTCTAACACATCAACAAGCTTTTTACCTGAAATCGCTTCGGGAATAAGAGATTGAAACCAGATCTTTTCTCGATAAAGGTCTTGAAAGGAGACCTCCTCTTTTTCAATCTTGAATCCCACATTCGATTCAAATCCCTTGAGACGATGACATGCAGCGCATCCTTCCGTAGCAAAAATACGCATGGCATAGCGTATATCTTGGATTTTAGCCGCATCGATGGGCTCTTCAAAGAAGGCCTTTTTTCCCGACTCCCACTCTTGCATGCGTGTCTTATATTCTGCTTGCGAAATCGCTCGGTTGGGTCCTCTTTGAGCCAAAAGGAATGCCATAAGAGCTTCTAGCTCTTCATGGTCCAACCGATAATTTGGCATGGTAGAGGATTTTAAATCAGCTTGCGGCCATACAATCGACTCTTTGATAAACCAGGGATAGCTGTAGCCCTCTTGTGTTAATTCGGGACCCACACCGCCTCTAGAAAGCCCGGCAATGCGATGGCAGGCATAACAGGCTTGGTTGATAAAGAGCTCGGCTCCTTTTCTATAGGTCGGAACTAAAGCGTCGATATCACTGAAGAGTGCCGAGGTTGTCTCTTCACTTTTAATTCCTGTCGC
>CAZZJE010000109.1:6034-8164 GCA_964654295.1 uncultured bacterium
GTCGCCAGGCCCATGCTATTTTCTTCGATATGAGCCAATAGGGCCCTTTCATAGTTGACAGCAACAGTTTTTTGGAAGAGAGAGCCCTTTTGAGACGCTTGGTCAGCATTCTTTTGGATAAACTCTCTTAAAGCTTTAAGTTTATCTTCTTCTGATTTTTTGCCGTTTAAAGCTTGCTGAGCCTGATGAACGAAGTCTGTTGTTCCTATCAGCTGCAGCAGCTTCTTCTCAATTGCCTGATTAACCGCCTGAGTCTCTTTGCTGTCTTCTCCAGAGCCTTTGGTAAAGCTCTCTAAAAATTTCATACGAGAAGCCAATGCCGCGCTCTCTTCATCACTGATCGTTGGATCAAGCAGACGCTGCTGAAGACGGTTAGCAGTTTCGCGATAGCCATGCTGCTGCAGATCTTTTTGCAACGAAGTCAAAGTGATAAAAGCCTTCTCTTCCTGATTTAATGCCTCACTAAGTGAGCTGCTCTCTTGCCTACGTCTCTGCTGCAAGCGGCTATTTTGGCTGTTTATACTCTGGAGTGCTTGTGACGTTGGCTGATGGCATTGGACACACTTAGCCTCGATCAAGCCACCAACAAAGATAGGTGTTGTTTGAAAAAGAAGAGAGTGGCCAGGCTGATGGTTGAACACGCGGGCAAAGGCAGGGTCATTACCTGGGTCAGATTCAGTGAAATGCGGCTCATAGCCCTTCTCAGCAACCTCATATTGCTCATCAAAGACAGGACCATGCGCTTTTTCTGTCGTCAATCCACGTCCATTTCCACTATGGCACGAGACGCAGCCATAGTCTTCCATGGAATGATATTGAAATGGACGCACTTCACGTCCAATTAAAGGATGCATTCTCAGCACCTTTGTGACGTCATAGGTACGATCGCCTACCTTTGCGACTTTTAAGGCTTGATATCTCTCAGCTTGAGCCCGACGTAGCTTCACTTCTGACGCTTTGCCTTCAGAAACCAACTGTTCATTCTTTTCAGGGTCTAATAGTTCAGCAATCGCTTCATCCAGCTTTTTCCAGATGTAATTGGGATTAGGAATCTTCTTTGGCCAGCCACGCTCATCAAAGACTAAATTCCCATTAATATCATGTTCTAAAATCGTGGGGGAAAAGTGTTCAAGTTTGAGTGCCACATGGCAAGAGATACATCGGTCGACCTCGGCAGGCCCTTTATCCTCTCGTTCAATCACAATCTGTTTGACTGCAATAGGAAAGGGGGTGACAGGCTCTCCTGTATATGTAGAGCGAAACTCTTCCAAAGCGATATAATCTTCCTGATAAATTTTATACTCAGGAAAAAGCTCTCGATAAAAGAAGAGGCCAAAAAGCAGTGTCGCTGCTACTCCAAGAGCAATTAATGTATATTGATAGATTTCTCCGCGCATGCCTATCCTCTACGCCTTTTCAGTGACGGGCAAAGTTTTCAGTCCAAGGCCAAACCCATCCCCAGTTGGCTCCTCGAAAATAGGTTCCAATAACAATCAAAAGTGCTTGCCATGTCATAAAAAGCGTCCAGAAAAAGATCGCTAAGTAACGGCTACGGTGAAACCAGACACCTTCTCCATGTGGATTGCGATCGAGATAAGGAATTGACATCAACCCCAAAACCATTAAGGTAGGAATGCCAACGCCTCCCCAAAAGGCATTGTAGGCTACCATCTCTTGTAATCCCAAAAAATACCAAGGTGCTTTCGAAGGGTTGGGCGGCTTGGTTGGATTAGCAGGTTCTTCTAATGGCGCATCGATTAAAGAGAGACCGAGGACAAGGATAAGAGAAAATAGAAAAGCCACTAACTCTGCCCGCAAAAGATGCGGCCAAGTAAAGACAAAGTTATAGGGGCCTTTATCTACGGTTGGGCAGGTCCCTCTTACAAGCTCCATTAAGCCATAAGTGCGCTTAACGCCTGGTGCAAAGCTCTCTTTGGTATCGGAACGCTGAACAACACGCAAGGGGTCGGGACGCAGCTGATCAGGTGGACGAGAGAGCCCTCCATCTTTTCTAATACGCCAAAAATGCACTCCTATTAAAGTACCAGTGATTAAAGGAAGAAATGCGACGTGGAGTACATAAAAGCGGATCAAGGCATCCTGCCCAACGTTTGTCGAGGCAAGCAGCAT
>CAZZJE010000110.1:0-8063 GCA_964654295.1 uncultured bacterium
TGGGCCTCATAAGACAACAATTTTGCAATTACCTCTAAAGCCTACGCTACATTTATTTAAAAATTCTACAATTGAAACAACAATGATGACAGCAAAACAGAAACTCATCCATGTCGCCAAGATCTGGACAGATCGGGGATGGCAATGGCTATTCTTAAGGCAAAGTGGAGAGGAGCGCTATGTCTGGTTTCTGGAAAATTCGGCGGAGGAGAAGCCAACGTCTATTGAAGGAGCAACGGTAGAAGAAGCAATCCGTTTAGCCAGACGCCACTGGTTTTATCAATCATTCACTCCCTTAGGTTGTGGATTTCGCTTTTCTTTGCCAGAGCGAGATGAGCATGGAATCAATGCCCTATTTCATCAGATGGCAGCTTCATACGCTACTCCTAATGGAGTCTACTTTGACTCTGAGCTAGGCCATAATTGTGTCGTTCATGCCGCATCCAATGAAGCAAGAGACCTGTATCGACAGCTACAAGCCACCGGACGTCTTTGATTATGGCTGAGCCTACCTCTCTAAACTCAAATTTCGAAAGCGCAAAAGCTCTCTCCTGCCCCCACTGCCGCACTACATTTGCTTTAGGGCAGCCAAATCGCAACGCTCGTTTTTGTCCCTCCTGCGGCAACTTAATTTATAGCTCTCAAACGGAACAGAGCTCCTATCGAGAAGAAGAGGCGCGCCCGGCTGAAAAACGTGATACGCTGCTAGCTCTTCTGCCTGGCCAGCATCCTACAAGCGACCAGATTCAATCTTATATAGGTCCTTATGCGATTTTAAATAGTATAGGCAAGGGAGGAATGGGAGAGGTCCTGCTCGCTTATGACACGGAATGCGGCAGGAAGATCGCCTTAAAGAAAATCAGAGATGACTTAATTGGCCATCACCCCATCCAAAGGCGCTTTTTGAAAGAGGCTCATATTACAAGCCAGCTGACACACCCTGCGATCATTCCAATCTATGAGATTCATGAAGAGGCAGAGCAAGTCTACTACACAATGCCTTTCGTAGAGGGAGAAACTTTAAAGCAGATCGTACGCTCCTGCCGTGGCCAGCAGAAGAGAGGCGATAAAATTGATCATCCCCACGGCTCTATTCCAGCGCTCCTTAGCATCTTTTTAACCGTCTGTCAGGCCGTCGCCTATGCCCACGCCAAGGGAGTGCTACACCGCGACCTCAAACCAGAAAATATCATTATTGGACGCTATGGTGAAGTGATGATTTTAGATTGGGGTCTAGCTAAGCTCTTAAGGGAAAAGAGTGTAGACGATGAACATTCTATTGAACATCAGGACGATGTCCGCTCTTTAACTAATCTAGGCAAAGTCGTCGGCACAATCGCCTACATGGCTCCAGAACGCGCCCTTGGGCAGCCAGCAACCTATCAGACAGATATCTACTCCCTAGGAGTTATCCTCTACCAGTTGTTGACACTTCAACTACCATTTAAACGTGGAACTTTGAAAGAATTCCTACAGAAGATGGCTCACGAAGTGCTACATGATCCTACAGAGATAGCCCCTTATCGCGACGTTCCCCCTCTGCTGGCTCAGATAGCTATGAAAGCACTTTCGACCCAACTAGACAAACGCTACCATAGCGTCGACGACTTAATCGATGACTTAAAAAATTATATTGAAGGCCGCTCCGAATGGTTTCAGATTGCAAAGCTCGACATCCACAATAAAGAAGACTGGGAATTTCAAGAGCATGTCTTGATTGCAGAACATGTCGCCATCACTCGCGGTATAGAGATGTCTGACTGGGTCAACCTCATGATCTCGCGTGCCTCTTTCAACCAAAACACACGTTTAGAGGCACGTGTGCGCATTGGTGAGCGCGGCCATGGCATCGGATTCCTATTAAGTATTCCAGAAGTTGCCGAACGAACCCATCTTAACGATGGATATTGCCTATGGCTGGGATCTGACTTAGCACCAACGACCAAGCTGCTCCGCTCTACTGTAGAGGTGATCCATGCTCCCGAAATCTTGTTGCGTCGGGGAGAGTGGTACCATGTCTCCATCGAAAAAATTGATCAACACCTCTATTTCCGACTTAACGGGCAACTCCAGTTAACTTATATCAGCCACCTGCCTCTGATGGGTACACACGTTGGTTTACTGGCTCGCGATGCCGACTATGAGTTAGAAGATCTCTACGTCTCCCTGGGCAACCAAAACCTTACTGTAAGCTGCCTAGCCATCCCCGATGCCTTCTTGGCCCAGAAAGATTATGTGACTGCTTTAGCAGAGTATCGCCGTATCGGCTACTCTTTTCCTGGAAGAGCTGAAGGCAGGGAAGCGATGTTTAGAGCGGGGATTACACTGCTAGAACAGGCCAAGTCCTGTGGAACTTTTGCCAAGCGTGCGCCTCTCTATGATCTGGCTTTAGAAGAATTCGAGAAGCAATATAACACCTCGGGAGCTCCCTTAGAATATTTAGGCAAAGCTCTGGTCTATCAAGCGCAGCAAGAGGAAGAAGAGGAGATTAAATGCTTTGAATTAGCTTTTAGACGCTATCCGAGGCATCCACTTCTGCCTATCATCGAAGAGCATGTGCTTTATCGGCTGCATGAAAGCTCTAGACACAGCCGAAGAGCCACCTATCGCTTTATGCTTTTGACATTGCATCATCTGCCCCATTTGGCAACAGGTCATCAAACACAAAAGCTCTTAAAAAGTTTGGAAACACACTGGGAAACGCTCTCCTTTATCTCTCCCATGCAAGATCCTGCCAAAGAGCGCTATCCTCACGACTCACTGCTCTTAGCCTTTTGGCTGGCGCAACCGCTTGGAATTGAAGAGCTCATTCACTCCTTTGCCACTCAGGCATCTCCCCCCTTAAATCTTCTAGGTGATGCTATTTATGGGTTAATTGAATTAGGTATTCCACGATTTGCTCAAAACCAGCTGATGCTGCTACGCAGAAAAAAATGGCCGGAAGAGTATAAGGGAGCAAGCATCAAGCTATTTGCTATTTTAGATGTCGCCTTAAAATCCGCTGAAAATCCTGAAGAGGCCTGCTCTCTATTTAACGCGATGGCTCCTTCCCAGCTTGGATTTGAAGAGGAGCGGCTGCTTCGTTTAATTATTGAGAGTGCATTAGATCAGTACAATTTTGAATTAATTAAACTGATTCCTCAAATGTTAGAAGGCCGTCACCAATCGGCAGAGCTCGCTTTAACTCTCGACTGCGCCCTGATTTGGACAGCTTTGATTGCAGGCGAGTTTAGCGAGGCAGCTCGATTATTTAGCCGTTATCCTTTGGAGCTACTTAACCAAGAGTCGACTGCACTGCACTCCCTCTACGGCTGCTGGCTGCTTTTAACAGAGGGGCGAGAGATTGCCGACATCCATTTTCATGGAGCCATAGAGACCCTATATCCACGCTCCTGGTCACTTCTCAGCCACTATCTCAATGGTCAAGTGAAAGAAGAGAGCAGCTGGTTCAAACACTCTCTGCTTTGGGAACGGCGTCAATTATGGCGTCAGCTCTCGCTCTTTTATCAAGCGACTGGCGAATTAGAACGTGCCCAAACCTACCACACTAAACTTTTAAAAGAAATTCCCGATGTCTCTTTTACAACCGCCTAAAGTTCAAACAGGCCCTCTCTTATTAGATGGCTTCATCAAAGTCCGTCGAGACCGGTTGACCACACCGGATACCGAACACTCTTTTGACTACTATGTGATGTTGCTACGCTCCCCCTGTGTCGTCATCTTGGCCTTCGATACAGAAGGATTTCTGATTTTAAACGAAGAGTATCGCCATCCAACTGGACAAGTTCTTCTCTGCACATCGGGAGGCTACTTAGAGAAAGATGAAGATCCTATTGATGGAGCTAAGCGTGAGTTATTGGAAGAGTGTGGTTATGAAGCTGAAGAGGCCTATCTGATGGCTCAAGCCTATCCCTATCCAGGAATAAGTGATCAAAAAGCCTATTTTGTTGTGGTTCCGAGAGCCAAAAAAAGCGCTGGGCCGCAACGTGAGCTATCGGAAATGATTCGCACCTGTTTAATACCTTTAAAAGAGGTCCAAAGACGCCTATTAAACGATTCTAATTGCGACGGAATGCTCAGCAGCGCACTCTATTACTATACCATTTGGAATGATGGGATGAGGCTCAAACAAGCAGAGGATTTTTCTCCATCTGCTCTCTAATCTGCTGCAAGTTTGTCTGTTTAGCCCAATCAACAGTCTCATCAAAAACACGCTGCACTCGTTTATTTGAAACATGTTCATAAATCATACGGGCTATGGTGAATCCCAAAGAGTTAATCATCAGAAAAAGGCAGGCAAGCGTAAGTGCGATCATGACAGGAGCAGCAATGTACATGGCACCTAATGTAAGTGCAGCCAGGAAAACTGACGCAAAGACACCCATGATACCGGAAACAATGTTAAAAATATTTTTTGTCATGCGGATTGAAACGCGTTTTTTCAAATTTTTTGTTACTTGATCGGCAACCCCTTTGGCCTCTTCAACTTTTCCGCTATCCGACGACTGAGTTGCTTTTTCGACTGTATGTCTGATTAATTCTAGTTGAGATTTAAATTGCAGCGGCTTTACTGAAAATTGACGCTTAAGAAAGCGTTCAGAACGTTTATCTTCCTGCTTTTTAATAAAGGTCGTTAATGTGCAGAAGTCATCAACACTATATTGTTTCTTATTGCCTGTTAACTGCTGCATTTTTTTATAAAAATTGCATGTTTCATGAAATTGCAACCCATTCGCAACGACATCTGCTCCTTTGAAAAGAGCTCCTACAAGCGAGACAGGCCCTGCCCAGCCGAGAGTTGCCTCATTTATCAGATTGAACGCAGCCATTGCTGAACCTGCATCAGCTGCCACTCCCATTAAGTCACCTGTGCAATCGACAATGCCTAAGCTTGCCTGGCAAGTTTCATAGCCCCTCTTGGACTCTTTATGTTTAGATAATTCTTTCGAGTGTTCAATAAACTCGTATAGCGTCTTAGGAACTTTAAAGATAAAAAGCCATCGTGTTGCGCGTAACAACCAGTTAGATAGCACTTTCGCATGGCTAATTTCTTCTCCGGTATTAACTGCCTCTCCAATTACTTGAGAGGTGCTTGATGGAGAGATAAATAGATCACGGAATTTACCACAGAAGTTACGAACAGTTTTGCCCAAATTGAATGATTTATTTGTGACAGTTGTTCCAAAGTTAACTTCTTTATAGACTTTTGATTCAATTGCTCTTCGATAAACAAAAAGGGCTTTCTTTATTGACCCTTTGTCTTTTTTCGCTTCAGGACCTTTCCTAGAAGCCATATCTATAGGAGCAGGTTGTGTTAAAGCCGATTCTCTAGAAACAGAAACCATGAATACTCTTCTCAATTCTAATCAGTACAAAGAAGAGTGATTATAAGTGTTTAGAATAAAGTTTAAATAAAGAAATAGGCCAGTTTTTATAAAAAATGGAAAACGGAAACAGATTAAATTTTTAACTCACTTTAAATACCTTCGATGTTGTGCCGCAATTAAATTTAATGCTCCACCCGCTTTGAACCACTCAATCTGGTTTTGGTTGTAAGTGTGGTTAAGAATCACCTCTTCGACGCTTCCATCCACATGATAAATCACTAATATTAAAGGCTCTCCTGGAGAAAAAGCCTCTAATCCTAAAATATCAAAAGTATCATCTTCTCGAATCTTATCATAATCTTCGGGCTGGGCAAAAGTGAGGGCTAAAAGTCCCTGTTTTTTCAGGTTAGATTCATGGATGCGAGCAAAGCTCTTTACAATGATCGCTCTTCCACCCAGATGACGCGGCTCCATTGCGGCATGCTCTCTTGAAGAGCCTTCGCCATAGTTCTCGTCGCCGACAACAATCCAACCAGCTCCACGACCTTTATAGTCGCGTGCAATTGCAGAAAAAGCTGCGATCTCCCCATTAAACTGGTTTTTCCCCTGGCCAATCTCTTCACGAAAGGCATTGACAGCTCCAATAAACATATTATCGGAAATATTATCGAGATGCCCTCGGAAACGCAGCCACTTTCCAGCGGGAGAGATGTGGTCCGTCGTGCATTTGCCCGCAATCTTAGCTAAGAGTTTCAAATCTTTAAAATCTTGACCATGCCAAGGTTCAAAAGGCTGTAGCAGCTGCAGCCGCTCGCTCTCTACATCGACTTTAATATGCACCTGCGATCCATCAGCTGCTGGAGAGATATAGCCACTTTTTCCTGGATCAAACCCTTGGCCAGGCAGCTCATCTCCTGAAGGAGGATCTAAATGGATGGGTACTCCCGATTCACTCATTAAAGCATCGGTTTCGGGATTAAACGTTAATCTTCCAGCTAAAGCAAACGCGATGACGATTTCGGGGCTTGCAACAAACGAATGCGTTCCGGGATTGGCGTCATTGCGTCCGGAGAAGTTACGGTTGTATGAGGTTAAAATCGAATTTTTTTCTCCAAAGGCGACATCGTGACGCTTCCATTGCCCGATGCAGGGGCCACAAGCGTTAGCTAAGACGAGCCCTCCAATCTGCTGCAGCTCATGCAATAGTCCATCACGCGCAATTGTAGCGCGGATCAATTCTGACCCTGGGGTAATTGTTAAAGGGCATTTAGCTTTTAATCCATGCCTTAACGCTTGTTTAGCAATAGATGCTGCACGCTGGATATCTTCGTAGCTGGAGTTTGTACAGGAGCCGATGAGTGCCACCGAAAGTGTTTCAGGATAGTGGTTGCTTCTCACCGCCTCAGCAAATTCAGAGAGCTTCCACGCTCTATCTGGAGAGTATGGTCCATTGATATGAGGTTCTAAGCGGCTTAGATCAATTTCAATGACACGATCATAAAACTCATGCGGACGCTCCACAACTTCAGGATCCGGCTGCAGGCAGCTTGCGATGGAATCAGCGGCAGCGGCGACGTCGGAGCGATCTGTCGCCCTTAGATACTCGCGCATCTTTGCATCATATGGAAACAGAGACGTTGTCGCTCCGATTTCAGCACCCATGTTGCAGATGGTTCCTTTGCCGGTGCAGGAGATCTTTTCTGTTCCTGGTCCAAAGTATTCGATGATTGCACCTGTGCCGCCTTTGACAGTCAAGATTCCAGCTAATTTGAGAATGACATCTTTTGCTGCTGTCCAGCCCTTCATCTCACCTGTCAGATGAACTCCGATCACTTTGGGATATTTCAGCTCCCAAGGCATACCAGCCATCACATCAACTGCATCAGCCCCTCCAACTCCAACGGCAAGCATCCCTAATCCACCTGCATTTGGTGTATGGGAATCTGTTCCAATCATCATTCCACCGGGGAAGGCGTAGTTTTCCAAGATGACTTGATGAATAATCCCAGCGCCTGGCCTCCAAAATCCGATTCCATATTTGTTAGAAACAGTTTGCAAGAAGTCATAGACTTCACGGCTCTCCTCTTCAGACCGTTTTAAATCTTCCTCTGCCCCTGTTTCGGCCAAAATAAGATGGTCGCAATGGACGGTTGTCGGAACTGCCGTCACTTTTCTTCCTGAAGAGACAAACTGCAAAAGGGCCATTTGCGCTGTGGCGTCTTGCATGGCGACGCGGTCGGGACGAAACTCCGTATAACTTTTTCCTCTCTGAGGCAGCAGCTTCCAAGGATGTGCGCGATGGACAAAGAGAATTTTTTCAGTCAGTGTCAATGGGCGCTTGTAAAGCTGGCGTGCCTCTTCAATCTGCTGGCAAAAGCGTCCGTAGAGTTCAAGCATCATGGAAAGATCGAATAGCATAGATCGCTGCCTCCTATGATGAGGTCAAAAATTTTTTTCTGAATTAACTGCATGATCGTTAAAGAGGGGATATCGCGCAAGTAGAATGCGATAGGAAAGAAAAGAGAGCTTTGCTAGGCTAGAAGGTTCAGACATAAGGTTTTATTCCATTTTAGGAGATTGTTTCCAGTGGCTCTACCCCAGCAAAAATTTCGAGAAGTTGTCTTTCAAATGCTCTATAGTCATGACTTAAGTCAGCACCAAGGTGAAGAGGTGGGTGACTTATTGATGAAAGAGTTATCGATTACGCGTAAGGCAGTGAGAGAAGCCGCTGCCCGC
>CAZZJE010000111.1:0-8035 GCA_964654295.1 uncultured bacterium
AACCTTAGAATGAGTCGTGCAATATAGTTTTTTACTACCGACTGAACGCTCACATTTTTTGTATAAACAACTTTAAAAAAAGACCAAAGTTACGATGTTTCCATCATCAACCATTGCTGTCACCAAGTGTTTTATCGGGTTCAACTCAACAGAGCCGTAGACGATTCTCCTGTCGATTCAGAGCCTGCCCCTTCTTTTAATAGGGAATAAGGGCCTAACTCAAAGTTATAGCCCGTTCATTTTGATCTCTTCTCCACCACAGATGTTAAAATGTCTGACGATCAACTGGATACTAGGTCCTTGGTAGTTATTTACCTGAGGAGTAAAGGCTACCTGAAGCTTTAAATCCTTTTTTCTCAAAACAGAACTCTGCTGCGCTTTATTGAAGGCGATGCCCTCTAGCATGCGCTCGCCTTGCTCTAGGTAGAGTTTAAGATGCGTCTTACCAACTACTTTGGGTGGCCAAGCCTGCTGTGCTTGACAATAGAGGATGGGTTGGGGGTTTTCGCTTCCATAGGGCTCTAGAAGCTTAATTGACTCCATGAAGTCAAAAGTCAAATCTTCAAATTTGACCTCTGCATCCAAGTAGAGCTTGCTCATGACATCTTGGTCACTTAATAATTGCTCGCTGGCTAGTTGAAAGCGCTGTGTAAAGGTTTCGATGTCTTTGGTGTGAATTGTTAAGCCAGCTGCAAAGTCATGCCCTCCAAAATTGATTAAAAGATCGCTGTTTTCTTTTAATACATTTAACAGAGGAAACTCTGGAATAGAACGGAGAGAGCCTTTTCCAATGCCATTCTCTATCGAAATCATAATCGTGGGGCGATTGTAATATTTCGAGATGCGGGTTGAGAGGATGGCGATGATTCCAGGATGCCACTTGTCAGAAGCAAGCAAAATGGCTTTATGTTTAAGAAGGTCTGGGTTGTCTAAGATGGCCTGTTCGACATCGTTGGCCATATTTTTTTCGATTTTTTGGCGCTCGCTATTATTGAGATCAAGTTCGATCGCTAGCTTTTCTGCCGTCTGCACATTGCGGACGAGCAGCATCTTAACGCCTTTGATTGGATCGTCGATACGTCCTAGGCTATTAAGCCTCGGAGCAATCTTAGAAGCAACGGTGAAGGAGGTGAGGTCATTAAGGTCGAGGTCAGGGTCAGAAATGGAGATCAGCTTGGATAGGCCAATGCGTTTCCCTTTACGCAGCTGCTTGAGACCATAGCGGACTAAAATGCGGTTTTCGCCTTTTAAGGCACCCATATCAGAGATTGTTCCTAAAGCAACTAGATCTAAATAGCGCTTGAGGTCGACTTTTTTAGGGGATAGACGCCCATCTTGCACCATCTGATTAGTAACAGCATGGGCTAATTTGAATGCGACGCCAACTCCTGTTAGATCGCGATTGGGATAGGGGTTGTTGACGAGCTTGGGGTTGAGCGTGGCGACGCAGTTAGGGATCTTATCGGTTGGCTCATGATGGTCAGTGATAATGACGTCGACATGATGCTCTACGATCTTGGCAATTTCAGCCGCAGCCGTAATCCCGCAGTCAACGGTAATCAGCAGCTTGCACTCATTTTTTAACGCATATTCTAAGGCTTCAACAATCAGGCTTTGGCGGGTAGAGCTGCGGTTAGAGACATAATAGAAGACATTAGCGCCAATATACTGCAAAAACTCTGTTAAAAGAGCAGTACCTGTCATTCCATCGACATCATTATCGCCATAGATCAAGATGTTTTCATTTTGGGCGATGGCACGGCAGACCCGTTCGACGGCCTGAGGCATCTCTGCTAAGAGAAACGGGTCCCAGAGGTCTGGAAGTTTCGCGTATAGGTAATCGTGAATTTCTTCTAACGAAGAAAATCCTCGCGACACCAAGATTTGCGCTGTGACCGGATGGATCTTGAACTCTTTAATAATTGTTTCAAGCCATTCGGGATTGCTTTTAGGATAGATCCATACTGGATCTTCCGCAGAATTATACCAAGAAAGCATGTGTGGCGCTCCTGCTGTCGCCATGCCAACATGCGCTACGCGTATACCAAGACGCGGCAATTAGAGATTCTGGCTGATTCGATCGCTATAACCTCTCTTCTAACCACTTATCGAATTTAGTCGCGCTTTCTATAGAAAGAGAGGGCGAAACTATCAGACGTTCATTAACCAGAAGACGAGACATTGATTCTCATAATAATACACCTTGGTCTCACTGCGTAGCAAGACGTTGACCGGTGGACAAACTTTATCCAATTTCAGTTAGCCCCATTCTAACGAGAAATCGCTGGTTGTCAAGAGAGAAATCAGCGCCGTCATCGAGGAGATTCAGAGACGGCAGCTGCAAGAAGAACGGCTCAAAAAGAGGGGAGAAATTACCCCACTTTTTTACGCTTTGTTAAGTAGGCTTTACGGTATTCTTTCACATCGTCGATATGAATAACCCATGCAGCGCCCTTGCGTTGAGCTCTAAGTAGTCCTACGCGTGTGGCGTAGTAAATTTTTTGAGCGGGAACTTTTAGCATTTTAGCAACTTGGTTTACAGAGTAAAATCCACGGTTGTTGTCAAAAAGCAGTTCGCCGTTAAAAGTCGACTTAGTACGCGAATATTTTTGGCGACGATAATCTTCGAGGTCATCGAGATTAATTGTCCAACGAGTTGTCTCTTTATGAGCTTTTAGTTTATTTAACTTAATCGCAATATAAATAGCTTGGCGAGATACGTTATTTAATCTAGCAGCTTCAGTAATAGAAACAATTTTTTTCTCTTCGCGTCGTTTCTTAGTAGTAGAGAGCGTGCTCTCTTCTTTCTCGTCATGAAGACAAGTAGAGTCGGCCATTAGTAACCTCCTTGTAATTTCTAATATCAAAAGTAATCAATTGGCCAAGTTGTGCTTATAAAGCGCATGAATGTGAATTATTAAAGCAATCAACTTTTTCATTTGTATTGACATATTATCTTAGATAAAAAAAGAATTGAAATCAAGATATTTTTATCTTTTTTCAAGATAAATCTTGTTTTCAGTCAAGAATCTAAGAAGAGTAAGAGAAAAAGAGGAGTTAGAGCTGCGAAAATGTCATCGATTTGCTAAGATAGCATTTTTTGGCTATTAGAGTGCTGATACGTTTGGGCTAGGTTTAGCAAAGAGAGGGTTTATCTGTGAAAAGCATTCAAAAATTGCTAGTGATCGCTCTGCTTCTATATATGGGACTTCATGTAAATCTATGGGCAAAGCTTCCTTCCATTGATCCACATAAAACCACCCTGAAAATTCATGAAATACTCAAATATCACGCCTCCTACAAAGAGCTCAACCCCGAGCTTGTCCGTCGTCTCTTACAGCTCTATCTCGAAGAGCTTGATCCAACCAAAACCTATTTTATTAAATCGGATATCCAGCAGTGGCTCGAGCCGTCGGACGAGTTAGTACAAAAAGTTTTAGATGATTACAACAAAGAGGATTATAGCGTCTTCTTCCAAATTCATGAGGCAATGATTAAGGCAATTCAAAATCGCCGTCAGCTCGAGAAGCAGATTCATGCTGAAGAGTTGCCCAGCCATGTGAATCCTTCTGAATTTAAGGACATGAAGTGGGCAGAAAACCATCAGGAGCTATTAACCCGTCTCATGCGCCTGAGAGCGTTGCAGATTAGCACAGCCTCTAAGTTAAATGAAGAGTTAAAAGAGCAATCTCTGCATCGCATTGAGAAGCGTCAGATCAAAGAAGAGGAGGAGATTTTAAACTCTGATTCTACTTATCGCCAGCAGTTTGTTTTAAACAATGTTTTAAAAGCGACAGCCTCTTCACTGGACGCCCATACAGCCTATTTCACGCCGGATGAAGCCTCCCAGTTTATGATTAACGTGCAGCAACGTCTCTTTGGAATAGGAGCGCAGCTACGCGATGATTTGAATGGGTTTACTGTAACCAAGTTGATTGAAGGTGGTCCAGCGGCGAATGGCAAAGATTTAAAGCTGAAAGATCGAATTATCGCTGTCAATGGCGAGCCGGTTGTCGGAATGGATATTACGGATGCCGTTGAGCTGATTCGAGGAGCAGAAAATACACCGGTGACTTTGACTGTCATTCGTCAAGTGCCAGATGCTGACGGAGTTAACCATGAAAAGAAATTGGATATTGTCGTCAAGCGGGCTGAAGTGGTTTTAAAGGAGACACGCTATGACTCCGCTATTGAACCATTTGGAGATGGAGTCATTGCTTATCTACGTCTCTACTCTTTCTATCAAGATCCTGAGCACTCCTCAGCGGAAGATCTCAGCAAAGAGTTTGATAAGATCAAGCAGAAGTATAAAGTAAAGGGAGTCATCTTAGATCTGCGTAACAACTCAGGTGGCATGCTTTCCCAGGCTGTTTCGGTGACAGGTCTCTTTATCACCAAGGGGATTGTTGTGTCGATTAAAGATGAAACGGGGCGGGTGCAGCATCTAAGGGATATTGATGAAACCTCAGTTTGGGATGGACCCTTGGTTGTTTTAATTAATCGTGCCAGTGCATCGGCAGCGGAAATTGTGGCGCAGACGCTACAAGATTATGGCCGAGCTCTTATTGTAGGAGATGACCATAGTTATGGAAAAGGCTCCTTTCAAACGTTTACTCTCAATACAACAAGCAACCAGGTAAATCCAGAAGGCGAATACAAGGTAACGAGGGGGCGCTATTATACAGTTTCGGGACGCACGCCGCAGTTGACAGGGGTGATATCAGATATTGTTGTCCCAGGGGCTCTTTCAGAGTCTGAAATTGGAGAGAAGTTTACAAAATTTCCATTGGCAAACGACCATATTTCAGAAAACTTTGACGATGATTTGTCAGACATTCCCTATTTCCAAAGGCAGCGCGCCAAATTACTTTATAAATTCAACCTGCAGCCTAAACGCCAATTTGAGCCGAAGCTCGTGGAACAGTTAAAGTCCAATTCAGAGCTTCGTATTGAAAATAGTAAGGGATATAAAGCCTTTTTGGAAGAGTTGAAAAAGAAAGATAAAGAGATCGTTGAGGAGGAAGAGAGCACTCAATCATTTGGCCAGAGTGACTTTCAATTAACTGAAGCGTATAATGTTTTAAAAGATCTGATCATTCTTCAACAAAAGTAGAGAAAGAGTGGTTAGACAGCCCTAAAGGAGTAACAATGACCGTTCGTGTTCGTATTGCCCCTTCACCTACTGGTGATCCCCATGTCGGGACAGCTTATATGGCGCTATTTAATTTGATTTTTGCACGCCATTATGGGGGACAATTTATTCTGCGCATTGAAGACACTGACCGGACGCGCAGCCGGCCTGAGTATGAAGAAAATATTTATAAAGCCCTCTCTTGGTGTGGCATTCAATGGGATGAAGGTCCTGACGTTGGAGGGCCCTATGGTCCCTATCGCCAGTCAGAACGATTTGACATGTACAAAGGCTATGCCGAGCAGCTTTTGAATGAAGGCAAGGCCTATAAGTGCTTTTGTACAGCTGAAGAGCTACAAGAGATGCGCGAGGTGGCAGCCAAGTCGGGCCAGAGGCAAGGGTATGACCGCCGCTGCCGCAACTTGAGTGAAGAGGAGATCAAGCAGAAAGAGGCAGCTGGATTACCCTATGTCATTCGCTTAAAAGTTCCGTTAAAAGGGGAGTGCTGCTACCTAGATAAGATCAAGGGGCGAGTCACCTGCCCTTGGGCTGATATCGATGACCAAGTCCTTCTTAAATCAGATGGTTTTCCAACCTATCACCTGGCTAACGTCGTCGATGACCACCTGATGAAAATCACTCATGTGATCAGGGGCGACGAATGGATGAGCTCAACGCCTAAGCATGTGCTGCTTTATGAGTCGTTTGGCTGGGAGCCGCCCGAGTTTATGCATATGCCCCTTTTGTTGGGTAAAGATGGCAAAAAGCTCTCAAAGAGACGTAACCCGACCTCGATCTTCTATTACCGAGATAGTGGCTATCTGTGTGAAGCGTTTGTGAACTTTATGACGCTGATGGGCTATAGTATGCCTGGAGATAAAGAGATCTACTCTTTGGATGAAATCATCGCCCATTTTGACCCATCCAGAATCGGTGTCTCTGGGGCTATCTTTGATCTTCAGAAGCTCGAATGGATTAATCAGCAATATCTGATTCAAAACATTCCTCAAGAGCAGCTGTTAGATCGGATTAAAGAGTGGTCTTTTAACGATGAGTTTTTACAGAAACTGATTCCGCTTTGTCATACTCGCATCAAGACCTTTGGTGACTTTTTTGACCTGTGCGACTTCTTTTTCATCAACCATTTGAGATATAGTGGCGAACTTTTTCAGGTGAAGGGAAGCAATTTTGAGCAATCGTCGGCTATTTTACAAACGCTTATCTGGGCGATGGATGAGCAAGAAGATTGGGGCAGCTCAGGTATTGAGCGTGCATCGCGCCTTGTCGCCGAACGCTTTGGAGTTAACCATAAGCGTGTTGTGATGCCGTTGCTCTTTGCTAGTTTAATGGGTAAACGGCAAGGCCCACCTCTCTTTGACTCGGTCGGTCTGTTGGGAAAATCGCGCACGCGGGCGAGACTTTTACAGGCGATTGATTTTATGGGCGGACTTTCACAAAAACGGCAAAATCTGCTTCAGAAACTCTGGCTGCAAGGGGATGTAAAACCCTTTATGGAAGTGGAATCTGCAGTAGAAGTTAGTGAGCCTATCTAATAAAAAGGGGGATGTTTCCATCCCCCCATTCGGATGCACCACATCTATTACTATTCGTGGGCATTCCTAATTTATCCAAAGAGGCGAGAAAAGTCGGTTCTTTAGGGCCGAGATGAATCGCGCTCTTAGCTTTGAGTAGACACCCTTTAGACTATTGACAAGCTTAGAAACCGCAACTTTTGGTGAATAATGGAAGAGAAGATGAACGTGGTCGTTTTCTCCTTCAAATTCTAATAACTCAGCTTCAAAATCTTTGCAAACAATTGTGAAAGTTGCTCTTAAGCATTCGAGTATCTGCCTCTAGTTTTTTTAAATAAATTTGGCAAGCTAATCCAAGATTTGCTAGGGTTTAGGCATCTTTATTGTCTAGGAGGAGAGATGGGAAGTTATCAAAGGGTTCTATTGGCATTTGATTTTATTAAAGATGATGATGAAACCGTAATAAAAAAGGCGATTAGTGTTGTTAAGGAAACGGGAGCTGAGCTAAGTATTGTGCATGCAATTGAGTACCCAGTTCCAGTGGTTGCTCCCTTACCGGGTCTATTTGAAGCCATGGAGTCGGCGGCCAAAGAGCATTTGGCTAAGTTAGGTGAGCGGTTAAATGTCCCATCTGAGCGGCAGCTATTAGTCGTTGGCCAGGCAAAACGTGCAATCTTAGATGTTGCAGAAAAACTTAAAGTGGATTTGATTATTTTAGGCAGCCATGGGCGTCATGGGCTATCAGTCTGGCTATTGGGATCGACTGCACAAAATATTATTCAATATGCCTCTTGTGATGTTTTAGTGGTCCGAATTAAAGAACCTTCATAATCTACCTGCTTTGGAATAGGAGCAATTTATGCGCCCTTATCGAAATATTCTACTTGCGCTCGATCTCGATCCAAATGATGACGAACCTTTAGCAGAACGCGCAGCTGCAATTGCAGAACATCATGATGCTAAATTGAACCTGGTCCATGCCATGGATTACGTGAGCGACTTCTATTTTATGCAAGCGCCTTCTGCTCCGATCGAGTGGGAAGAGAGCGTTAAGAAAACAGCTTGGGAAAGCATGGAGAGCTTTGGAGAAAAGTTTTCAGTCCCTGTTTCTCAGCTCTATTTACGCCTAGGGCCTGTTCATCGAACAATTTTGGATGTGGCGGAAGAGGTAGGAGCAGATCTAATTATCGTCGGAAGCCACAGTAAACATGGTTTAAGCTTAATGTTGATGGGATCTACTTCAAACGAAGTCATCAACCAAGCGCATTGTGATATCTTGGTAGTCAGAGTGTAGGCTGCAAAATTAAAAAAAGGGACGTGAGCGTTCAGTCGGTAGTAAAAAATATAGGGTACATCACTGTTCGTCTAAAGA
>CAZZJE010000112.1:0-8002 GCA_964654295.1 uncultured bacterium
TGCATTGGGCCTCATAAGACAACAATTTTGCAATTACCTCTAAAGCCTACGCTACGTTTAAGTACATTTGAGAGCTTTGTCGCTCCCGCGACAATCCCTGAAAAGATTGTAGAATTGGGTCTTACACTGCCAATAACCTCAGTAAGGTTACATAAAAACGTCTAACTATAGGGCAGGTTTTCCCTTCAAACGCTTCGAGTTCCAAACAACTCTTTGGTGATGAATCAATTATCTGAAATCTGTTATATTAACCTTCTCTGAGTGATAAGGGGGGAATATGGTGGGCGCATGCAACCAGTGGCTTAAGCTCTTTTTAATACTGGCTCTCATGCTTACAAACGTTTGTTTGGGTGACACAGCTCCTGAAACTCAGGCAACAGCCACTTTAATCGTCTCCTATCAGACGGGTCCTAAAGGAGAACGACTTGAACGTATTCGCTTTTGGCTAACTCCTACTACCCAAGGCCGAGCAGAACTCTATCCGAAAGGAGGGGTTGGAGTAGTCTTCAACGATCGTTCATGCCTCAGCCGTACGATAGTCATTGAAAACTTACCTTCGGGAAACTATCTGCTATCCTTTGCCATTCCTAACCTCGATGGGTTATTTGAAGAGGTTCCATCGCGCGAGATCACTTTAACCCCAGGTCAAGTTGTTAAAATCGATCAGCAAATTCGTCCAAAATATGCCTCTCTTACAGCTAAAGCAGAAGTCGCAGAAGAGATTCCCCCTCCCCTTCTCTCCCTCCTAGATGCACGTGGACATATCATCGACACTTCAACAACAGGCGAAATTCAAGCCTCAGAGCTTCTACCCGGTAGCTACCGCTTGGTAGGCGAGGTGATCCCTGGATTTGAAACCCCTACTCCTATCTGCTTTAAACTTGCTCCCGGACAAATTGCTGGACCCTACCGCCTATTTTATCATCCGATTGACCCAGCCCAAGAACAGATTGCCTATTTGGATTTTGACCTCTCGGGTCAACCTCCTTCAACAAGTGATCGTGAAGAAAAAGAAGATAGTGATGTCGGTGTAACCGTTATCAACACCCAATCCTATCAATATCCTACAGGAGAGCTCTACAACACGAGAACAGGTCAACGCATCCCCATTTACCCTAGAGAACATCCCAGGTTTGCTGTCCTTCAAATCAAAAGCAACCTCTCCTCCGCTCGATGGGACATCTATGACGGCACGACTGTCATCTATAGCGGGCATGGTTCTATCGGAAGCGTGAGCTTGCCTGCTCGAGAGGGCTATCGCATTCAACCGCAAGATCTTCCCGACTACACTTTTAAAGTTCTTCCAAGCGCCTCCTTTGGACTCCGCCCCGGCGAAACAGCCCGCATTGACATTGTTTATCAGCGCAGCTATGGAACCCTCGAAATCAAAGGTTCAATGACAAACGGTGAGCGAGTCAATGTTACAGTCACACCCGAAAATAAGAGTCAAGCAGTCACCAAGACATCTTTAGTTGCCAAAGATGGAAAAGTCTCCTGGCAAAGCCCTCCTCTTCCAACAGGCAATTATACCATCACCTACCAGCTTCCTACCTACTTTGCAACCGTTCCACCTCAGGTTGTCACAGTAACGGGGGATCAGAAAACAACTTTGACTCCTATCTTTCAACCAAGCCGCAGCCTTACCATTCACTCCAATATCGACGAAGCTCTCTTCTTGCTGCATGTGGAAAATGGCTCACAAGCCTGGAAAGCCACTGGACGGAGCGATGTGATTCGTAATTTGATGCCCGGCCGCTATGTCCTCTCTTTCTCCAGCTCAGATCCCCATCTCTATATCTCTCCACCCGACAAAAAAATCACAATCAGTAAATATGAGGATCTATCCATCGACGCGACATATCAGCTAGCTGGAAGCCTGCTCATCAGCAGTAATGTGGAGCGCTATTCCGTGACTATAGAACCCCTTCAGGGAAATCGAACAGCTGACATCCATCAAATTTTTAATAGAAGCGAACGTTTTTATTTGCCCGAAGGCTCTTATCGCCTCAAGTTTCATCCTTTAAACAGCAGCCAATTGGCCAGCCCAGGGATTAATATTCCTGATCCTGTTGAAGTGACGATCCGTCCTTTTGCAACGGAAGAGGTCTTTGTCAGCTATCCAAACAGTCAACCCCATCTACAAGAACCTCTTCAGGCCACTTTACTTATCAAAACCAATACCGCTCAAGCTGCTTTTACTATAGAAAGCAGTGAAGAATTAAATCCCAACCGCTACCGAGGCCGTAATAATCAGGTGCCTTTAAAAGCGGGACAGATCTACCATTTGACCTTTCTACCTGTTCCCAATTATGAAACACCAGCCCCTTTAGACATTACGCTTAAATCGGGAGAGCGTCGTCTAATAGAAATTCACTACCTGCCGGCGATGTCGACTGTCGATGTGGCCGCCGGCCCCTCAATCATTGGCGATGCTTTTCATGAAGGTAAAATCAATGAGTTGCCTCCGCGGGAGATTAACCTCTCCGCCTTCTCGATTGCTGTTTATGAGGTGACAAATAGTCAATTTGCCAACTGGTTAAACGATGCTTATCGCCAAGGCATCATTTTTTATACGAGCGAAGGCGACGACCGTGGCATGATTCGAGACAAAGAGAATCGCCTCTTATTTAAAACGTTCGAAGCTTCGGAATATAGCCAAATTACAGCGACAGAAGAGACTCTAACAGGTCTTTCGTTTGCCCCTCTTCCCGATCGAGGAGACTATCCTGTCATAGAGGTCTCTTGGTATGGGGCCGCTGCCTTTTGTCGAGATCATCAATGCCGCCTGCCGACAGAAGCAGAATGGGAAAAAGCAGCCGGAGTCGCTCGCGATCAAACGGAACAGCCGGTAAAAAAATTTCGCTTTGGCTTTGGACAAGATCAGATTGACCGCAGCTGGGCTAACTATAGAGATTCGGATCGACCAATCAACTATTTCACCGTCCGCACGACTCCTGTTGGATTTTATAATGGAATTAACAAGTTGCCTCTTCAGAACAGTGATCCTGAGCAACTGACAACCCATAATGCCCAGAGTCCCTACGGCGTCTACGATATGAGTGGTAATGTGTGGGAGTGGGTAGCAGATTGGTATGCAACCTCTTATCCGGATGACTTGCCTATTCAAGATCCCGATGGACCAAGCAGCGGAATTCAACGCGTCGCCAAAGGAGGCTGTTATGATAGTTTAGCCGATGGCGTACGGGTTGCAGAGCGTTTAGGCCTTACTCCTGATTACACAGATGCCTTTACTGGATTTAGAATTGTTAAAGGAATTCCTTTAAATCAACATCACTCTTGGTTTGAGACAGAAAAGAATTATATCATTAATTTAATCAAAGATTAACAATTAAATATTATAATATTTCTTAGATAGTTTATTTTCACTTCAATCTAAGAATATATGTCCATTTCTTCCATTTCTCTCTCTAGTCCGCAGGTCTCCTATCCCTTAAATGAGAATAGGGACAGCCAACCTATTGCACTCGTCCCGACCAGCCAAACAATACCACTCAAAGCGCAGCAGTTTTCTTCCAAGGTCTATGAAGATGAGCTCAAACTTATCGAACCCTCTTTAAAACAGTTTACTCCGGAAAAGAAGAAAGCAAATGTAGAGTCTATCGTACAGCAAGTTTTAAGTGGGATTGCCGAATTCTTTTCTTTTGTTTTAGATCGCACCCGAGACCTGATTACCTCTCCTGCCTTTAATCTAGGTATCCACTACGCCCACCGTGGAGCAGAAGTAGCCGCTAACGTGATCGACATAAGCTTTGCAGCCTATGACTTCGACAAGCAGCACAAATGGCAATCTCGATCCAAGCCATTGGGAAAGAAAGATTTAAAAACCTATTTTAAGCAGTCGGAAGAAAAATTTAATGAAAAGCGCATCCAATACAAACCGCATTTTGAAGAGTGGATCCGCACGCTATTAGCTCAAAATGAATTAAGTTGTGTAGAATGTGTAAAACAGCTTAAAGCTCAAGGAATTGACGCAGAAGCCTTAACAGGAATGAAGGGGCAAGAAGCAGTAGAGGCGATCCGTCAAGCGTTGGCAAAACAAGAGGATCCCTTAGCTGAAAGTTTGCTTAAAGCCTATACTCAGCATCGCATCGCTGTCGAACGATCCCTTTTCTTACCAGTAAAAGATTTGATCCATACAAAACAGAAGCAGCTTAAACCCTTTTTTCAGTGGGATTTAGGTAGCGCGCTGTTGAAGTTAGGTTTAACTGGTCCCATGTCGGCCCTACTCATTGCCGCCCAAGTCGCTGTAGTCGCAGGCAGCATGCTCTTTCCTCCCACTGCCGTCCTTGGATTATCGGTCGCCATGACAGCGATATCGGGTGCACTAATTGCTGGTTCAATTGCATTGAAAATTAAACGCACTCCAAACACCTGCATGGCTCATCTTAGTGGTCTGACAGCCAAGATATGGTTCACAAAGTTCCGTAAAACCTGTATCAAGTTCTTTACCCATTTTTCAGCTAAGAGAGCTCAAAAAAGAGCGGTTCAATATGGCAAGCAAGCTCACGAATGGACAAAGTTAGCTCTGAATTTATCTAAGGAATTGGAAGCGACCAATTGCCCAGAAAAACGGGCTACTCTCATCGCATCATTGCAACAAATTGAAGAAAAAAGATCTATCGCTTGGAATAAATGGGAAAATAATCATTTCATCCTGACCACTATCCAAAGTAAGCTAGATTATGTAAGTAGTAAGCTAAAAGTGATGAAACGTCGCTATCAGCATGCCCGTATGGCTGATTTTATGCTGCAGCGTCAATCTAATCTCCCCTACCTCAAAACACCGTTAAATCCTCTCTCTATTTCACGGTTGATGAAGGCTTTAAAAATCCCTAAAAGCTCTTTGCCTTTTAATCCTTCGCAACCTGAGCTGCAAGAGGTTGTTCGCTTTTTTGCTCAAAATAGTGACCTTCTCTCGCATCCCAAAGCGCAGGCCTTTTTGAAAAAGACTCTTTTCAAAAATCGATCGGAAGAGGTGTCCCTAAAAGATTTAGAACACTACTTAGTAGCCGCTAAAGATCCCTTAAAATTGCGCACTTTAGCAAAAGAGCTGATTCATTACGATCCCAACCTCTCAGAGCAGATGACTCAGCGATGGATCGAACTGGGAATGCAAGTCGATTTAGACAAGATTCGTTCTCTACCTTTAGCAGAGAGAGAAAAGGCACTCTACCGTGCATTCAAGAAACATGTAAGTCTTGACACCGATGATATGCGTGAACTCATCAGAGAGCAGAGCAAATTGGTGTAGAAAGGACAAAAGGGACTAAAAACAAAAGAGACAAAAATCAATAAACGAATCACTTTTAGATATTTATAGTTTCTTCCTCAATAAGTTTATCGTTCTTATCGTTACATCGTTCCAATTTTTAATTTATAAATTTCCTTAGATATTGAACAGCCAAACAAGAATTAACGATTAAAAGATAGTAACGATATAACGATAAGCGGTTGATATTCAAATGCTTATTTGATTATCAAATGAACACTTAGCTGTCTATTTGTTTTTTAGTCCCTTTCGTCTTTCAATTAAGAATCACTTAAGTCGCCCCACTTCCAAAGAATCGATTATCTGGGATATCAATTCCTTCGGGAAAGGTGCCTGCTTGGAAGTCATTAAAAGCGTAACCAGCACGGTCAGTTCCTTGTCGAGTAATCGCATAAGAGGGGCCATTACTGAGGGAATCTTTAAGATTAGTACGGGTATTTTCATCCATTTCAAATTCTTGGTCTCTATTTTTTAAATCATTCTCAATCGCCAGGCGATTGATCGTATTGACTTCTGACCCCGTTCTATCTTTTCCGCTCTTACAAACAACGCCTTTTCCACCACCTAAATGGCTAACGACTTCATTCAGCTTATTAATTAAAGCTGTGTCTTTGAATTTGTATGCTCCCTTGTTCCAGAGCTTAACAAGTTCGTTTGTAATTGGCGGCGCCTCAGAATTCGATGGACCCATTAACTTAGTTTCATACTCTACTAAATCATTAATACCTTGTTTATTGATGTCCTCTTGCAGTTGGCTTTTACCACCCTTTAAAGCCCCTAAAGACTGCTGTTCATTCAACCCTTGCGTAAAGAAAACCATGGTCAATCCCAAAGGCCGATTCTTTACCTCTTCACGTAAATCTTTGTGAACGTCATTTAAACTAAACTGGAGAGTAATCTTGCCTTGATCGTCCACCTGCATCTGACTCTCTTCATCAACAGGACCTTCAACAAATTTAATAGAAACATTCTTATTTAGGTTTTTGATCGCATGGGCCATATCTTCAATCATTGCCCGTTCGCTAGACACTAAGTCGCTCAATAGGCTCTGTTCCATATGTAAAAAGCTACCCGCTTTAAGAGCATTCTTAACAGATGTTTTCTGGCTGACTAACATTTTGAGAGAATCATAGACTAAAGGAAGCGCTTGAGCAGTGGTTAATGCCGTACGCTCTTTTAATTCTAAATCGATGACATGAGCATCAAAATTTGGCGGTAAAGGTTTTTCTTTATTTTTAGGATCGCTTAGATATTTCTTTTTTAAAATATCAATAATTTTTAGCTCTTTATCCATAAGAACTGCCGGCCTTGACTCCTTAGATGACTCCTCAAGCTCAACCGCAATAGCCTCTAATGTTTGACTGCCAACATTTTTTGGGTCGCGTCCATGCGTTGCCCAGGCACCACTTCTAGCTGTCCATTCAATGACTTCTCCCTTCTCATTTTTAACGACATGAATATTTCCACTGATTGGGGTTCCTTGCGCTTCTACCTCTGTCTTCATCGCGCTAGGCCTGATACCACCCTTTTGAGCTCGAGCAAACTCAGCCTGTTTATTCAACCCCTGATTCTTAAGATATTGAGCACTCAAATCTGTATTGACTATCTTTGTCTGCTCGGTATATCGAATAGTTTGACCATTATAAGGGACATGGACGTGATGAATCATTCGAGATGGAACATGACGCCCTCGCATCGTTGCTATTTGGCTTTTAAATTCAGTTATGATCTTTTTAGCATCACGAACAGGCTTACCCTGTTCCTTTAATTCGATATTTTGATGTTCGATGACAGTATCAAGCGCCTTCATATAAAGTTTTTCTAACTGCGTATTCACTGTTTCTGTCGATTTTCCCTCAGCAGCAAGGGCCCTGGCCTGGTTTAAAAGCTTTTCCGTCTTTATGGCTAATCCTTCAGCTTGATTTTTAGTTAATGAAATCCCGTGCTTTTGCCTGACTGTTTGAAACGCAAGGAGGGTGTCCCTTAGTTTCGCTCGCGTATCCTCTAAACTCTGCCCAGTTCCATCACTCAATACAGCTGTAAGTGGACGTGGCAAAAGATTGGTCACATCTTCAGGCTTAAAATTTTTATCCTTATCCATATTTCCATCTGAACTTATAAACAAGAGATCATAAATATCTTTTCGATCAACTTCGCTAAAAGACTTTACTCTAAAACTACGCTCAGGAAATGAAAGGTCTGGCGAATTGATTTTCATATCTGAATGTTTCGGTATCAATTGACGAAAAATAGATATAATTTTTTTTATTAAGAAATAACCAGCACCTTTCGCTAAATTTCCTAATCCAAACAGGTGCATGGTTTGAGCTGTCATGTGAATAGGAGCAACCATTTTAGATTGTCCGATTTGTTTTAAACTTTGATTAGCAAGACTAGTTACTCCCTTTGCAATAACAACAGTGCGCTGGGAAAATGCCTTTAATCTTGATCCTTTCGTTTTGGTGGAATCAACAGACTCCCTCTGTCTCTCTTCAGCCGCAGGAGCCGTAAAAGATGAGCTTAAATCAGATTCTGATTTAGACAACCTTACATCGTTCATAATACAACTCTCATTTAAGCCGGAAATTAAACTTTAACTTATAGATCTCTAAGTATTATTATATAATTATAGATATTATATTTTCATAAAGAGTTTCTATGAACTTAGAAGAATTATTATTTAGTTACTCTAAACAACAAGGAATGCAGTTA
>CAZZJE010000113.1:0-7992 GCA_964654295.1 uncultured bacterium
TGATTAACTGCCCCTATTAACGCCTCGACAAGTCGCCGCACTCCAAAAGCAGTCTCAAACGCTGACGGCCAATAAAGCGCTTTTTTGGTTGCTCGAATTCAATCTACCCCATCGGCAAGGAGCGTCCCCTGGTTTTTAGAAAACTCAAAAAAACCACCCGTAATCATATAGGTATGGTTGTGGTTATCTGCATCTCGAAAAACCAACTTCCCACGCTTCAATAGCGAGATAATAGGTGTATGGTTTGTCAAGACCTCGAAGAAGCCTTCACTTCCAGGAAGAATTGTCGACTGAACAGGCCCATCAAAGATGACCTGCTCGGGAGTTGCCACTAGTAGTCGATACATAGATTCTTACGACTTTTTGAGTTTTTCAGCATTCTCTAAGACCTCTTCAATCGGTCCAACCATATAGAAGGCCTGCTCGGGAATATGGTCTAATTCGCCATCCACGATCATTTTAAAGCCTTTAATGGTGTCGCTCAGCTTAACAAACTTACCCGGCTTACCTGTAAATGTTTCCGCGACGAAGAAGGGCTGTGATAGAAACTTCTGGATCTTACGCGCTCTCATAACGATCAGCTGATCCTCTTCAGAAAGCTCATCAATCCCTAAGATCGCAATGATATCTTGCAGATCTTTATAACGCTGTAAGATCCGTTTGATTGTGCTAGCGAGCTGATAATGCTCTTCTCCCAAAACAGAGGGGTCTAAAATACGAGAAGAGGAAGCCAAAGGATCGACTGCCGGATAGATGCCAAGCTCGACAATCTGTCTAGAAAGCGCCGTCGCAGCATCTAGGTGAGTAAACAAGCTTGCCGGCGCAGGGTCTGTGTAGTCATCCGCAGGGACGTAGATGGCTTGTACGGAGGTAATCGAGCCAGCCTTTGTCGAAGTGATGCGCTCCTGCAAAGCGCCCACTTCTGTGCTAAGCGTTGGCTGGTAGCCTACAGCCGATGGCATCCTACCCAGCAGCGCAGAGACTTCTGATCCTGCCTGAACAAAACGGAAGATATTATCGATAAAAAGCAGGACGTCTTGATGCTCTGTATCTCTAAAGTATTCTGCAATGGTTAATCCCGTTAAGCCGACGCGTAGACGGGCTCCTGGAGGCTCGTTCATCTGTCCAAAAACAAGGGTTGTTTTAGATAAAACACCTGACTCTTTCATCTCTAGCCAGAGGTCGTTTCCTTCGCGTGTCCGCTCCCCTACTCCACAGAATACAGAAAAACCGCCATGCTCTGTGGCAATGTTGCGGATCAACTCCATCACAATCACGGACTTGCCTACTCCGGCACCTCCAAATAGCCCAACCTTTCCTCCCCGAGCATAGGGACAAAGAAGGTCGATGACTTTGATTCCGGTTTCAAAGATAGAGGCTTTTGTCTCTTGCTCTTCAAAAGCGGGAGCTGGCTTATGAATCGGCTCTCTTGGAGCAAAATCAGAAATCGGCTGGCCTTCGTCGATCGGCTCGCCCAAGACGTTGAATATGCGACCTAAGGTATCTGAGCCTACAGGAACGCTAATTTGAGCACCCGTATCGATGACGGGCATGTTTCTAACTAGCCCATCTGTCGAAGAGAGTGCGATGCAGCGCACCGTGTCATCGCCCAGGTGGATGGCTACTTCGGCTGTGACCGAGAGGTTTCTCGCCTCATCGACAATCTTTACAGCATTCAAAATACTGGGTAGATGGCCCTTTGGAAACTCTACATCAATCACAGGACCAATAATCTGTTTAATCTTGCCTTCTGCCATGTTTGCCTCACTTCAATCCTTCGGCGCCAGCGGTAATCTCTAACATCTCTTTTGTGATGCCTGCTTGACGGACTTTGTTTCTAATTAATGTCAACCGTTCGATCATCTCTTCGGCATTCTTGGTTGCCGCTTTCATCGAGGTCACACGTGCAGCTAACTCCGACACATAGGCTTCGTCTAGAATTTCAATTAAACGAGTCAGAATATAGCGTGGAAGCAGAGCTGTATGAATCTCTTCGGCTGTAGGCTCGAAGAGATAATCGGTAAAATGTTCGATTTGCTGCGGCTTTGGAATCGGTAAAAATTGTTCTAAGACAACTTTACGCGTCAGCAAATTTTGATAATGAGTATAGACGATGACAACTTCATCGACAGCCCCACTCAAAAACCATTGCGTTAACTGTTCGCTCAGCTGCCGCGTTTTTTCCAGAGTAATTTTACCACCCCACTCTGTCCAAACTGATGCGATTGGCCATTTCGATCGATGGAAATGATCTCTAGTTCGATTGCCAATCAGAACAAGTTCTGGATTTGGAGATTTAGCCAAAGCCTTTTCAGCAAAGCTAAAGACGTTATGGTTATACGAACCACAAAGTCCTTTATCTCCTGCTATAATGACAACACCGCGCTTGTTGACAGGCCGACTTTCGAAGAGCAGATGCGTCTGTGGCACAAAAGAGAGCGAAGCCATCACCTCTTTCATATGCTTGGCATAGGGGCGAAATAGCTCAAGTTTATGGAGGGCACGGCGTAGGCGCGCAGCCGCCACCATCTCCATCGCTTTGGTAATATGTTGGATATTATGCGCCGTTTGCAGGCGCTTACGAATATCTCTTAAGGTTGCCATCACTCACCAATCAGCTTGATGTGATGCTTTTCAATAAACTCCTCTTTGAACTTAGCGATCGCCTGTTCTAAAGATTCCATATTTTTGGCATCAAAATCTTTTGTCTCTGCAATGGAATAGGCAATTTGAGGATATTGGCTTTCGATATACTCAAAATACTCTTTTTCAAACTTTTTAATGCTATCGAGTGGCAAATCGTCCAAATAACCTTTAATTCCAGCAAAGATAATCATCACCTGCTTCTCGAGCGGATAGGGGTCCAGACGATCTTGCTTTAAAATTTCTACCATACGCTCGCCACGTGTAATCTGCGCTTTCGTCGCCTCATCTAGCTCAGAGCCAAATTGAGTAAAGGCAGCCAGCTCGCGATATTGGGCGATATCGAGACGCAAGCTTTGAGCCACGCGCTTCATCGCCTTTGTCTGAGCTTTACCACCGACACGCGATGCCGAAATTCCAACGTTGATGGCAGGGCGTACTCCTGCAAAAAAGAGGTCGGCTTCCAGATAGATTTGGCCATCCGTAATGGAAATAACGTTTGTGGGAATATAGGTAGTCACATCTTGCGCTTGTGTTTCAATCACAGGGATTGCTGTCATAGAGCCTCCTCCCAAAGCATCGTTAAGCCTTGCCGAGCGCTCAAGCAAACGGGAGTGCAGATAAAAGATATCTCCAGGATAGGCCTCTCTTCCAGGAGGACGTCTGAGCAATAGAGCTAGCTGGCGATAGGCTTGGGCATGCTTAGAAAGGTCATCGTAAAAACAGATGACATTCTGCCCACGATACATAAAATACTCTCCCATCGCAGTGCCAGAAAAGGGAGCTATATATTGTAAAGGCGCACGCTCTGATGCAGCCGCTGCGACAACAGTGGTATATTCCATAGCGCCATGCTGCTCTAAGATGGAAACAAAGTTGGAAATTGTCGAAGCTTTTTGACCAATGGCAACATAGATACACTTCATATCTTTGCCTTTTTGATTGATGATCGTATCTAAGATCACCGTCGTCTTACCCGTCTGACGATCTCCAATCAAAAGTTCTCGCTGCCCTTTTCCAATCGGAATCATCGCATCGATCGCCTTAATTCCTGTTTGTACAGGGGAATCGACCGGCTTGCGCTCAATGACATTAGGAGCAGGAAATTCTATCGGTCGCTCTTCGCTTGTTTCAATTGGGCCTTTGCCATCAATCGGACGTCCTAAGGGATCAACCACACGGCCTAATAATGCTTCTCCGACAGGTACAGAGACAACCTTTTTTGTCCTGCGAACGAGATCATGCTCTTTAATTCCCTCTTCTGGACCAAATAGCACAACGCCGACATTATCGGCTTCTAGGTTTAATGCCATGCCTACGGTGCCATTAGGAAATTCAACTAACTCTGAAACCATGACATCGTCAAGCCCCCAAACCCGTGCAATGCCATCTCCGAGCTGCAACACGCGTCCGACAGACTCTAAAGCGAGGTCCTCTTTATACTCTTCTATTTTACGCTGGATGACCCAGGAGATCTCTTCAGGTTTTAATGCCATAGCCACTCTACTTTCTCATCAGGTTCATTTTTAATTGGCTTAATCGTCCTCGGATGCTTAAATCGATCATATGGTCAGATAGAATTAACATTGCTCCACCCAATAGCTCCGGATCAATTTTTTCATAAAGGTCAATGCTTCGCCCAAGTTTGCTCTCCAGCTCTCTCTTTAGATACGCTTTAGATTGATCAGAAAAAGGCTGTGGAGTTAAAAGTTCAACTTTTACACCTCCCAGCTTATCTTCTACCATCTGGTCATACTCTCTTGCGATCGCAGGCAAATATTCAATGCGATTATTTTCTAACAGCACATTCAAAAAACGCATCAGCTTAGGCTCAACGACCTGTTTAAAACAGGTGTTAAGAATCGCCTTACGCTCGTTGACACTGATCTGCGGGGTATGCAAAAGTTCCATCATACCAGGAACTTTTTTAAATATTTCCGCAATCTCATTCAGCTCACTCTGCCGTTGCCGCAAATTAGAATCATCTAGTTGAAAAAGCGCTTTTGCATAGCGCATCGCGTAGAGGCGATCAATCATGACAGCTTTACCTCATCTAGCAATTCATCTAAAAGGCGCTGATTCTCTTTTGGATCTAACTTCTTACGAACAAGCTTTTCAAAGAGCGCTGTCGATAAGGTGATGATCTCTTGCCGCAACTCACCTTTGGCTTTGTTTAGCTCCTGATGAGCAGCCTCTTGCGCGTGCTGAATCATCTCTTTGGCTTGATGCTGCGCATCACGCTGGATATTCTGAGCAATGAGCCGGCTCTCATGGATAGCCTCTTGGATGATACGCCTCGCCTCTTCTTGAGCCCCTTGCAGCTTTTTGGCATAGAGATCAGACATCTCTTGCACCTCTTGCTGCTTATGCTCAATCGAGGCAAATTCCGATCGAATCGTATCCGTTCGGTGGTGCAAAATCTCTAAAAAAGGCTTCCAGGCAAAACGCTTCAACACCCAAAGCATCAAAAGGAATGCGACGATTTGAGTGAGAATCTGTTCAATTTCTATATTCATGACTCGACTCGATTAACCCATCCTTCCGAGGGAGATAAAGAAGACAATCAGAGCATAAATTGCTAATGCTTCAATCAAGGCAGCACCAATAATCATACTCGTCATGATTTTACCGGAAGCTTCTGGCTGGCGCCCAATTGCTTCCATAGCGCTTCCAACAGCGCGCCCTAAACCGAGGCCTGCACCTAAAGCAGCTAACCCTACAGCAATTGGGGAAGAGAGAGCTAATGCTGTTCCAATATCCATAACAGTTCCTTTATGATTCAATGTGAATGATTTTCATCATGATGCGGAGTAGACAGCAAGATATAGACTGTACTCAGCAACGTAAATACTAGGGCCTGCATTAAACCTGTTAAAATAGCAAAAAGCATAAAAGGCGTTTGCAAAGGAATACTCAGCGGCAGTGTTCCAATCGTAAAAAGAGCAATACTAAAGATCGCAATCGCACTGATGAGAACATGCTCTCCCATGATATTTCCAAAGAGACGCAGAGCCAGTGTGATAGGGCGGGAAATCTGGGTCAATAATTCAATTGGAAAGAGAAGCGGCACTAATAGCCATTCCATCCATGTTTTAGGAGAGCCTGATAGATGGTAAAGGTAACCGCCAACTCCCATATTTTTAAAGTTTAAGTATTGCACTCTCACGAAGACACAGATGGCCATGCCTATGGTAATATTTAAACTAGAAGAGGGTGGCTTGAAAAGGGGCACTAACCCAATCCAATTCATACTCAAAATATAGACAAAAATGGTTCCTAAAAAGGGAAGATGCTTTTCTCCATCAGGCCCTAACACATCTAAAATAAGCCGTCTCAAGTTTTCAACGACATACTCTAAAAAATTCTGTAATCCCGTTGGAATCAGCTCCCGCCTTCTTGAGCCAATGTAAAAGATTAACGAGATAGTGGCTGCAACAAAGAGCGAAAAGAAAATATCTTCCCAATAGAGCAGAAAATGCAGGTAGGGGTTGTCGTAAATTGCCTGGTGAAAGATTGTGAAGATATTTGGCAGCTCGGGCACAGCTGTGTTGCTTGCTGCTAAGATGTTAGCCATATCTCTCTCCAAATCCCAAACGTAATGTTCCTACCAAGGCCACACCTAGCATCACAAGAAAGGCTAGGGATAATCCGGCTATCACTGCTAAGACAGGCCAATATTCAATCTTAAGTAAAAGAAATCCAAGACCATATAAAACTGGAAACTTAATAATCATCCAGCCTGCCAAGCTTATATAATCTCTAGATTGTACTGCTAAATATTTTTTTACCAACAGTTTAATCAAATAGAAATTGAGTAGTGCCCAGGAGGCTCCAGCAGTAAATCCTAAAACAGCTTCAAATCCATAAAAATAGAGGAGAAGAGGGGATAATAAAAAAGCTAACAAAGTTGTAGTGGCAATGACTCGATTAATTAGTGTCATCCGTTTGTCCAAAGCTCTTCACAAGTCTATAAAATTCTAACACTCCAGCAATAAAGCCTAAGGCAAGGAGACTATAGGTGAGAATTGGTTTTGTCTCAAACTTCTCATCTAACCAATTTCCCAAAAAATAGCCGATCACCAGGGGAACAACCAAGGCAAAAGGAAGGGTGATTAAGCCACCTAATCGTCTAGTTGTCGTCTGTTGGGACTCATCTTCCGGTTCCAATATTCACTCTCCCTTCTATTTTGACCAGAAAAAGCTTTTTACTCCTATTAAAGAGGGAAAGTCAATAGATAGGTATAGAAATGGAGAGAGTTGGTAGATTAGATGAGTGTACTCCTAACGAGATAGTGAAATGGCTGATGTAGTTATAGAACAAGAAGCAAACACTCCCTCTGTGCCACTCTACATTTTATCAACGAATAAGATTGATACAAAAGAGGTTTTCAGAGGTGACGAAGTTGACCAGAAGCTTTTAGAGGCAGCGGTTAGACGCATTAATGCACATGTCCACTGGATCGAGGACACCCCCGAAATTTTGCATATTCTCAAGACAACTCCCAGATATTGCTACTGCTTGAAAGAGGGAGAAAAGACCCTGGGATATGCGATTGTGAGAGAAGATGAGTCAGATAAACATCTCCACGTCTCTTGGATTGCAACCGATTCTGCAGGAGGAGGCGTGGGCACGCGTCTCATGCTCAAAATGATTGAAGAAAATAGAGCTCTTGGCCATCACGTTTTAACTTTAAATTTTCGAACATGCAACCAGCAACTCAAACATTTTTATGAAAAAATTGCGCGTGTTGCTGAACTCAAATGGATGTGTGAAGAGGTAGATGAGATCTATACAAGAGTCACCTATCAGATGTGATTCCTATTTCTTAAAGACTGATATACAACAAAGCCGTCGAACCTGAAATGGGCAAGGATTGCTGTTTAAGTACAGGCAGTTGAATATGCTTTAAGAGATTTTCTGGAGTGCTAGATTGGGAGGAGAGCTCCAGCTTCCAATCCCCCGCAGGGAAAGGAATCTCAATCGTTTGCTCTTCTTGTTTAAAGTTAACAACAATTAAGGCTTGTGAGCCATCCAAGTCCTTAGCTCCCGAGCAATTAAAAGGGTTAATTCAAGGGGTTCTCGATACAGAATCTGATGTGCTCACTCGCTTTCAACGTCTGATTAGAAATAGAATCGACTCTTTTCGAATCCGCATCCATGGCGACTACCATCTAGGACAGGTTCTCTTCACAGGCAATGACTTTATCGTTATCGACTTCGAAGGTGAGCCTTTGCAATCGATTAATAACCGTCGCCTAAAACACTCTCCTTTAAAAGATGTCGCCGGCATGATGAGGTAATTGCAAAATTGTTGTCTTATGAGGCCCAATGCACAATCTTTCTGTGTT
>CAZZJE010000114.1:0-7927 GCA_964654295.1 uncultured bacterium
GCCTCATAAGACAACAATTTTGCAATTACCTCTAAAGCCTACGCTACGTTTAAGTGCGTTTGAGAGCTTTGTCGCTCCCGCGATAATACCTGAAACAATTGTAGAATTAGGCCTTACACCGCCAATTTTAACCTGCAATGCTGACACGTTACTTGCTCTTGAAAATAAATCTTAATGCATTTTTCTTTATTTTTTATTAATAAAACCAATGCATAATCTTTTTATTTACTCATTTTAGTGAAAGCTTGATGAGAATTTATTTCTTTAATAACACCTAACGACGTGCTAACGTTAGTAGACTATAGGAACTCTTTTTCATGGCTGAAGACTATATATTTCGCTCCCAAAACCCCTTTAAACACACGATTCCGATCAAGTCAACAGAGGCAGATGATCTTAAAGCCATTGTAACCGCAGCCCAAACACCTATCTCACAGCTAAGTAAAAAAATTCAGTTAATCGAAAGAAACGGTGCTTCCTCCTTCGATCAAACACTCATGAGTCAAGAGGAAATTGCCACTCACTCGTTGCTCCTACAGCCGATAGAAGAGAAGCTTCCCGAAGAGGTCGCAAAATCTCTTAAGTGCTCAGATCCAAAAGATGCTGTTCTTCAATTGATTGCCAATTTTTTAGGCGGAGGACTCACCACTGGCGGAAAAAAAATCGGAGATCTAGAAGAATTAGACGGATTTCGCTCTATTCCAAACTTTATTGTCTGGGAGTTGATTTTAAAAGATTTGTATAAAAGATTGGAAGATAAGGAATCTTCGGAAGGGAAGACTCTAAATTATTTGATCGAAGAAATCGCTAAGTTAAAAGAGTACAGCAAAGATCTTGAAGCTTTGGAAAAAAGTCCACATGACGAAGCGCAATTATCTGAAATTTCCCTTAAATATGCCAACAGGGTTAAAAATTTAAATTCGGGAGAGGCCCACTCCTTTTACACAGGTTGGTCCAATATTGGCGGTGGAAGCGGCCACGCCATCTTAACCGAGATCGTAAGACGATCAGAGGGTCTCTTTGACGTCTTTACCTACACAGCCACGGACTATCAAGTTGCCGGTCAAGTTTTTGTCGGTAACAAAAAGAGACAAAAGCCAATCGTCCATTATCAAGCTGTTCCTGAATCTGTTTTACTAATGAACGGAGATGGGACCATCCGTCCCGCTTTTATCCAAAGCCTTATCGAACTACATGCTTTGAAAACATGGGATATTGATAGATGTGTCGAGGAAAAAGAGCTTTTACAGATCTATGATTATCTCGAACCGTATCGCGTGCATGTTCCTCTAGAAGTTATGGGAGCGATCACAGGTCAGCGTGCGGGTACCTGCGTTCCCTCCTCTACAAAAGTATGGATACGCAAGCATACCTTCCATATCGGGCTTTATAAGCAGATCATGTTTCACGTTAAGCTTCGTCTGCTACTGTTGGCTTATCAGGAGCTCCAGGATGTCATGACTCAAGACAGCGTGCGAGGGGAAGTAAGCCGTCGAGAGCTTGCTCAGGTTTCGCGTAAGCTCCTACGCCGCATCGCGAAGTTGTCAGGAGGCTATCATGGCTTTGGACCTCTTATCACCAGCGACCTCGCAAAGAAGGCCCAAGCCACAGCCTTGCATCTTCTAGATGAAGTCAAAAAATGCGAAGATCAAATCGAAAAAGGGAGAGCAGCTAAAACTGTAGAAGCCTCTTTAGACCATCTAGACGTGGAAAAACAGAAAGAAATATGGCAAAAAATTGCAGTAAAGGAAAAAACTTTTAAATCTCCTACAATTTCTAAAGAACTGCTGCCTAATTTTAATTGGAATGTCTCTTTAGATAATCCCCAGGCCCTAATTTCAACATTAGATGAATTACTAGCTTGCGATCTCTTAAAAACGGATAAAAAAGAAGCAACTATTCAATTACAGCATCTCATCGATCAGCTACCGCTTCCTAAAATAGATACCACTTCTAGAAAAGAGTGGGTGAATGGTTCTAATGACACTTTTTGGTCAAAACTTTCTTCAGAAGAGATCACCAAATGCATTGAACAATTAGAAAGAGTTATTCAAATCTATGTAAATATGTCTTTGAACGATTTGCTTCCAAGGCGTTATGCAACGATTCTTCCTCTACATCAACTGATCCATTTTTTAGCTCTCAAACTAGATCAAAATAAAAATCATACGGAAAAAGAAGCGTTTCTTTACAACTACTCCATTCCTTTTTCTACAGAATGTTTAGCGATGGAAGGACTTGTCTATCATGATAGGCGAGAGTATGACCGCATCCAAGCCGCTGTCAATTATTTTGAGACGTTTAATGCGCTTCCTTCTGATATAGGACCGCGAGTTTTATTTAAAAATGAAAAGCATACGGAAGTTGTTAAAGATAGCATTCATCAAGTTTTAGATAATGGGGCCTTTTGGCGGGCGCTTCTTAATGAAGATGAAAAACTCACACAAGCGGTTAATGAGTTAGCCAATCAATTATGGCCGGATTTAAGTATCGAAGAAATTAAAGAACGTCACCAAGAAATGGTTGATAGGTACCAAGAATGGCTGAACGGGAGTGCGTTCGCTCGTAGACATGGCTTTTTTCCAAAACCTGAATATTGCGTCAATCTGCCATTGTCTACAAAACAGATGATGGTCATGGAGAGCTCGGTTTCAAATCTGTTTTATAGACCATTGTCTAGTGAAAGTAACGTTAACAATTCAAATGTTCTCCTTCTCAATGGCTATGACTATATCAACAGCCTAAGAAGAATGACCTATATCAGTAACGAAGTGCTACATTGGGACCTGTATGGACAGCATGATGTGCAGCATTTTAATGTATTAGCTAAAAGGAAAAGTCCATTTGAATATTTTAGTTCTGTATTCAAACCAGGGACTTCGTCTAAACAAGATGAGCAACTCTTAAAAAAAGCTAAATCATCTTACCGTTTTCTAAACCCCGAGCATAAAAGTTTTTCTTCTAGAGAGGAAGCGCATCGAAACAAAAAGGATTGGGATCAATCCGTCGCCGAAGGGAAAAGTTTAAATAATGCCGGAGCTATAGATAAGGAAACAATACTTTCTCGTTGGAGCCGTGTTTTATCTCAATGGGAGCTAACTCCTCATCAACTGATATTTGAAACCGCAAAAGAAATGGAAGAGCTAAAAGATTTTTCTTTGCAACGGCTCTTCTTCCAACTCTTTTTTCGTTCGCCTGTCAGTGAAAACTTAAAAAATAGCTTTTTAGGTGCTGGTGAGTTACTTTTAAAAGACGAAGCTTTGATTGAAAACTCTAAAAAATTTATTTCGAATGGCTTAAATTATTTTATTAACGATAAGGATGGTGCTGCAGGAGGAGCCTTTTTCTTTGAATTTAGCTTCTATTTAGCTAAATACCTAGCCGATGCTGGCATGTATGATCAAGCCATGCTCTTCGATCAGATCGCTGAAATTGACCGCTGGTTAAATAAAAAAAACCTGCCAGAAGAATCAAAAAGCGATCTACATTTCTACCGTTTTCTCTTTTACTCATTAAAACCAGATCTCTCTTCTGCAGATTATGAAGAGATGTATGCCAGTCGGATTCTTTCTAAATTAGCAAATCACTACAGTAACGCCTATAAATCTGACACTCTCTTAATGATCACTCATAGGTTTTCTATTTCAGAAACCTCTCGCTTATGGCAAATAGCTCTCAATAACCCCGATCTTTATAATCCCAGCTTTTTCAACCAGTTGGGTCAAAATATATTTAAACGTTTAAACTTCCTTCCAGAAGAACTTGTTTTAAAAATGACCTGGAAAGTGGATAACGAACTGGGTTGGCCCTATCTTTCTAGTGATAGCTGGAAAATGAATTTGCTGTCGGGAGAGGTCTATGGAGAAGAGGGAAAAATTGAAGGGATTGATCCTTCAACCCCTTGGGAAAAAACAAGGGGTTTTCAGAGAATCTTTTTTTGCGAGTTTGGATTTCCGTATCGCTCAATCGGCCGAGGAAATGTTATTTTTTGCCATCCCAGCTTAGGGGCTTTTCGCTTCATAAAAGATAGCAATTCGGAAGACAGCTATAGCATCCAGCGCCTATTTAATAATCAGTGGTGCGAATATCTCCCTAACGAATGTCCAGATGATTATTGCGTTTGGATGCCAATTGATAAAAACTCTTACCTCGATAGCCCCCATGGTAAAATAAAGGGTTATGTGACGAGGCTTAAAGATCAAAAGATGGCTTTTTCAATCACTGAAGAAGGCCTTTTGGTTGAAACAGATCCAGATCAGCTGCTGCCTAAAGCCGATAACTTTCTTGTGAGCTATTTAGATACCTCTAACCCCAAAGAAATTGAAGGCTTTACCCGGTTTGAATCTCCCAGACAAATTCTAACTTTTAAAAAAGCAGACGGCTCTCTAAATAAGCTGTGCTTTCCTCGCTACGTTTCTCTCGATGGTAATCCGTTAGCTTTTCACGCCAACTCAAATGGAGATCTCATTTGGACGGAAAATAGAAGCTACTGCATTCCTAAAAAGATGCCAAAAAGTTATCTTGGAACCATTGAAAACTATCTCTATCTCTTATCTACCGAAGGTAAAAAAGATGGCAAAATTTTAGTCCCTTTTCAAGCTATCCAAGCTGAAAATGTGCCGATTGCGTCTGGTGAGTTAACGATTAATAATAGATTTCCTCTCGTCCTTCCTCCACCAGAGTCGCGTTTAAATGAGCAGCAAGGTTGCTATCAATATTTCGTCTACAATGTAGAAGATGGCGAAATAAAGCCGACCTCTTTGGAAGGCAAACTTTTCTTGTCCTATATCTACTTTTCGCAAAAAAAATATGAACAAGCGATCGAATTATTAAAAAGCATTAAATCAATCGAAGAGCTCTCTCCTATAAGTATGAATATCCTAGAGCTCATGATTAGTCTTCCAATAGGAGAAGACCATCCCGATGCAAAAATGGTTCTCTTGCATGCGCTCTCCCTAAGTTTTCGAGAGAAAGGTAAACAGGCTAACGACACAATTACAAGATATTTTCTGGATTACATAGGTCTAGAATATCAATATATTTTTACGGTTGTTCTAAGGTATCTAAATTCTTTAAATAATGTTTCCGCTAAATGTCGAATGGACAAGGAAGAAGAGCTCTTTCTTCTTTCCATAATTTATAAAGAAAAAGAATTTTATCACATTTCTGAAAGTGGTTTAGAACTCAAACATCGCATCTACTTTTTGCAAAATAATGCCCATGAACATATAGCCATTCAAGAAGCGGAAAGGCTTCTATCAAATTCAACCAAATATCGTGGTATTCGAGAAAACACCTTAGTTTCTGACCTTGATAAGGATTTTGTAGATACTCTTCCTTATGCCCCCCATTATGTTTTCCAGACGAAAGAGGATAGAAGATTAAACCGTAGAACCCCAGGTAGATTTGCAGGAGGAGGCCAAAATGAAGATTGTTATGAAGAGGTGTTGCAAAACTATCAAAATAAGAAAGCGTACTTCGAAGGGAGATTACCTCAAGCCGTTAAATGGTTGACTGAAGGCTCTCTATCTAAACAATACACTCGTCAGCCAGTTACAATGTCACTGCAATATAATGGCCTTCTGTTTCAGGAGGTATACAGAGTGGCAAAATCAGGCAATCAATCAGACAAAACAGAATGGCTCTACCGCCTTATCTCTTGGCATAAAAATAGTGCCAAAACTGATCGTTGGCAGCTTAACTGCATGATCCTGGTCTTGACGGAGCCCAATTACTTTCCAGACCTGATTGATTGCCAGACGGCTTCCGATTGGAAAAAATATCATTTTCTAAAGCAAATAGAGGAAACTTATAATTGTATAAGGAATTTGAAGACATTTCCAAGTATAGATAAGCTAATTACAGCATCTAGAGAAGCTTTTAGAGAAGCTGCTGCTAATTTTCAGCCGGCCAATACAGATCACTATCCCCTGCGGCCTGAATTAGCCTTTGAAAGTAATGAAAAGCCATTATCTGCTATTGCTCCTGATCTCATTCCTTTATCTTTAAACCATCAATGCTTTAATGAGAGATGGGAGACATTAAAAGAGTGGAAGCAAAGCTATTTAATAGAAGACCCTAACCAATCAAAGCCAGACTATACGGACTTCTCCTTTTCTTTTGATCCGAGCCTTCTCTCTTACCGCGAAGAGAACTATCGTGAGTCAATTAAAAACGATTTAGAGCTTCTCCAGCAAGATTATCAGGCAGGTAAGCAGCAAAACGAGAGCCAAATTCCTGTTACCATTTCAGCTGACAAATGCAAAACCCTTCGTCAGCAGGTTGAGGCGAAGCTTGCTCAAATTAAACAAGAGCGTAAAGCAAAAAAGCATCTAATGCTCAGTAAAGCCAACCGCTTAAGCCAAGATGAGCAGCAAAGGCAATCAGACCTTGCTCGCTTAGGTGGAAAAGCGAAACGCGCCCTTAACTTTGAAGATTGCATCGAAGCACTTCTTTCACAAGATCAACGCCACTATCGCCAAAAAAATGAACTGCTTACAGAATCTGATATTCAAGAGATTGCCAAAGAGACTCTTGAAATTTGCGACCTTAAATCGTATGAGGCGCAGCTACAACGTATTGTGACAGCTTTAAAAGATATCGAAAACATTCCTTTAGCAAACGATCCAACCAGGCGATATCTATGCCAAAAGTTGGGGGCAGAGCTAGACTCTACCTACCTTTTCGATGACTTTTCAAAAGAGGAGTGTGCTGCTCTCCATGTTTTTACCGGTGAAACAGGTTTGATTCCTTTTAAAAAGCAGCTCGCTCTTATCAAAGAGATGATGGAAATGGATGAAAATGATCCCGATCGTTTTCGCGATATCGTCATCCAATTAATCATGGGCGGCGGAAAAACTTCTGTCATCGCGACCATTGTCCTCTACCTGACTGCTCAGAAAAAAAAGAATCTCGCGCTCTTCATTGTGCCCGAATGGCTGTTTGAAACCGTCAAAATCAACTTTAGCGAATCGATGACCCAAGCTTTTAAAAAGCAGATCTCAGCCCTAAATGTACGCAGGGAAGAACTAACACCCTACAAAATTAGCCAGATCCAAGAGCTTTTTGTAAGATCGAAAGAGAAAGGCGAACCAATCGTTATAAGCGCAACCACAATCCAATGTCTAGAACTAGAATTTCTAAGCCAAAGTCGGAAAGTTAAGAGCTTATTCAAAGAACTACAAGAGCTCCTTTCTAAAGGAGTTCCCTTATCAGAGACAAAAGGGATTGAAGAGCGTCTCAATCGTGCAAAACAGCGGCTGCTCTCGTTAGCTCCTATTATGGAACTCTTAGCAGCTGATGGGGTGTTAGATGAGGTCGATCTCGTTTTAGAATGTCTGCAAGAGGTAAACTTTCCAGAAGGGGAAGCCATTCCCATTGAAGCCTCGCATAACTCTCTGATTCAATTCCTCTATGAGACCATGACCCTTCCCTCTCTCAAAGTGAGAACATTGGCAGGCGAGCCTTCGATTGCTGAGGTTGTGCGATTAGAATCTAATCAACAGACAGAAATGTCTAAAGAGACCTACCTGGAGCATATTACCCCAGTTTTGGCTGCTCAGCTTGCTTCTAACTATAAATCGATATCGAGCCATTTAGAGGGCTATCAAGAATCTTTTAAACGTTATGTGACAGGCAAGATGCCGCCTGTTCTACAGCACTTTTTAGACAATGAGATTTCTTTGACTCAAGAGGCCTTTCAAAATGAGCCAACTTTCCGCACCATTGATCTTAGAACGTTGCAAGAGGATTTGGCCTTTCTACAACACTTGCGTCGCTTAGCCACAAGCGACAAAAAGAACTTGAAGGAAGCTGCTGATTTAATTGCTTTAAGTAAATACGCCTTAACAGAACTTACTCCTGCAGCTCTTTCAAAAAGTGGAAGAAGAGATTACGGCAGAGGCAAAACAATCTCACGTCAGATTGG
>CAZZJE010000115.1:0-7912 GCA_964654295.1 uncultured bacterium
TATTAGCAAGAGTGATAGCAGGGGTAAAGGGATTATTTTGAGCAAAGCTGATGTTGGCAGCTAAAGTTTCATTTGTTTCGACAACAGCATCTTGGGTTGTCTGAACAAAGATGTGGGCGACAGTATCGCCAGGGTTAAAGGTCACCGTTCCACTGGAATCGCTATAATCACCTGCTGAAGTGGTGATGCCACTGAGTGTATAATTTAATGTCACAGCCTCTTGAGCTGGCTGACTCATGGTGACAACATAATCTAGGACGCCCCCTTCTGTCACTGTCGGATTGCTAATCGATATGGTGGCTGTATCGTCGTTTGTGATCGTTCCGATAGCAGGAGAAGCTGGCAGAGAAATTTTTGAATTAATCGAACCTGACTGAGCAAAACTTAATCCAAGCGAGAGTGTTTCATTTGTTTCGACAACAGCATCTTGGGTTGTTTGTAGCTGAATATGAGCAGTTGTTTGTCCAGCAGCAAAGGTAATGGTACCACCTGTCAAATCGGTGTAGTCATTTGCCGATGTTGTGAGATTGGCCACACTATAATTAAAGGAAACCGATCGATCGATTGGATTGCTTAAAGAGACTGTAAAATCTAAAATTCCACCTTCCAACGTGGTTGGATTGCTGACACTAACGCTTGTGCCGTCATCATCAACGATTGTACCTGTGCCAGTTGCATTAGCAATCGCAATATTTGGGCTAAAGGGCTGTCCTTGAGGAAAACTTAGTGTGACAGTAAAAGTCTCGTTGTTTTCGACAACAGAGTCGGGTGTTGTTTGGAAGGAGATCTGAGCACTAGTTTGTCCAGGAGCAAAAGTTACAGTACCCATTTGGTTAACTGTAAAGTCTCCATTGGATGTTGTAATATGATTTGTCGCATAATTTAATGTCACACTCCCTTGAGCGGCTTGGCTCATCGTCACATTAAATGTGATCACATTACCCTCTGTAACGCTTGGACTATCAATAGAGATGGTTGATGAGTCATCATTGATGATTGTTCCGCTTACCGTCGTTATAGTTCCTGTTGTTGTTAAAGCTCGAACATTGAAAGTTTCATTTAGTTCAACAACTGAATCTGTAGTAATAGGAACTACAAAGGTTTTGACAGTTTCACCTGGTTGAAATTGAACTTGAAAATTAGTGAGAGCAGTATAATCGCTTCCAGCTATCGCTGTTCCATTACTTGTATTAATAGTCACTGTTTCTGTTTGTGTACTTGGGTTACTCAGAGAAACAGTAAATGGCATATTGGTCGTTCCACCCGTTCCTTCAGCCACACTACTACTAGATATAGCCACATTAGGCGCATGAAAAACCGCATTAGAAGAAAAGGTGTCACTCTGTGTCAAACTAGTTTGCAATGTTTGAGAGACATAAGAGACGTTAGTTGTATTAGAAATGGTTCCCAAATGAGGAAGCTGCGACCCATTATAAACAAGTGTAAATTCCAAAACAGTCGATTGTCCTGCAGCTAAAGTTCCGCCTAAAGTGCTGGTGGCTCCTGTACCCGCATTAAAAGTAAATTTACCATTTACAAAAGAGCCGACATCACTATCAGAAGCATCTGTTACAGACACATTGTTTATTTTTAATGAATTAGCTAAGTAAGAGGTATATTGCGGAAGATTCATGTTAAAGGCCACATGCTCTGCACTATCCTGCCCACTATTTTTCAACGTAACCGTATAATGGACTTGATCTCCAAACTGCAAAGAACCCCCATTAAGATCTGTTAATGACTGACTCGTTTGCATATTAGGTGTATAGAGAGTCGTACTAAACGCTAAAACAGAGGGATTATATTGGTCTCCATTCGATGTAAAAGTAAAAGTAGCAGAATTTTGTCCATTTGTTAAATAGGAGCTGATGTCTACCGTTTTAATATCCATGCCTAGCATATTTGTATGATATGGATTTAAATCAGAAGAGGTCGGAGCCGAGGAGCCATTCCAAAAACTAGAATTGAAAAAGTTACTGCTTGGGCTATTGGGAGTAGAGAGGGCATTTCCACCTAAAAGCATTCGATCGCCAGTAAGACGAGCATCCCCTTCATATGAAATAATTCCTAATTTGGCATCTAAGGCTCCCGAAGCCGGGGTTTTAAAGCCTGAAACAGGCACTGTAATTGAAGCATTGAAAGTTGAATTAACCTGTGCATAGCCATCAAAAACAGTAACATTACGCAAGCTTGCTGAATCATTCTCATAAGCAATAACCAATGCCCAGCCAGCCTGGATACCTGTGCCGTTAGTTCCTTGAACTGTTTGGATGTTTGCAACAGTGAAGTCGCCTGAGGAATGGACTAAAGAAGTGACATCCGCATAATTTTGATATTGAGCATATCCGGTATCACTACGTGTCGCTGTGACGTCAATATAATCAGAGCCAGTCGAAGTTTTAAATAAGACATGGTTAAAGGCGGAAACATCGTTGGCTGCTACTGTGCCACTGCTGTTCGTCAATTGACCATACCAGTAGAGTCCTGCCCAAGAGACTGTAGATCCTGTTGGAAGATTGATGTGAGCTAATGAAGAGTTGAAGGTTGAAGAGTTGGAATCAATATCCTGGTAAACCATGTTATAGGAGTTATTATTTCCTAAGACTGAACTTCCAGAACCAATACCAGAGGCATATAAGTTGACATTTCCTGCCAACGCTAGATCTCCATGCTGATTAACAGAATAGACAATTGTAAAGGGCCTAGCCACATTTAAATGAGCATCAAATTGGTTTAACTGTGTTTGATTAAAATAGATCGTGTCCGCTTGAACAGCTCCATGCTCCAAAAACCAGTTCCCTCCCTGAGAAGGATTGGCTGTGAGATCTGTCGATGCGGCAACAAAAACAAAGTGATTTGCTTCCGGATGATCTAACAGCGCATCTAAGCGGTCAACCAGCAGAGTGCTTCCTTGGGCTACCGAACAAGCAAGGAGATCGAAACGGCCTCCATTTTCAAAACGCCAGCCAAGCTCTTGAAAAAAGTGCTGGACAGCTGGATTGTTATCGATAGTCTGAGCCGTGACAACATCTTGGTGGGTCAGCGATAAATTATTGTTATCTCCCAAAGTCGCAAAGGCTAACGTAGAAATTTTGCTACCATTCAAAGCCACATCGATTTGATGTAAAAGATCTGATAAAGAGGTGTCTGGAGAATAGGCAACCACTTTGACCCCATCTTTAGCCGCCTGAATGAGATCTGCTGCATCACTAAGCTCTTTATTTACTACTAATACAGTTGTCCCTGTATGGGAGAGATGATCTGTTGAAGAGGAAGATGTTGTATCAGTCTGGGTGACATCACTATGTGGAGCTGCGATCCCTTCAGTTGGCTGAGTGGTTACTGAATCTGATTGACTTGTTCCTGAACTATCGGAAGGCTGTGCATCGGGAGGAGCGCTCTGTGGCGTAGACGCCGTATGAACAAGGTCTGCCACAATTGCGGCGGCACTTGCATCAAAAACAATTTTTTTTTCTAAGGCTAAAAAATGCAGACGACGCATATTTTAACCCCCATTTCGTTTAATAATAAAGTAACGAGAACTAATACCTTCTCAAAATCATTATAACATATTAAAAATGTTTAATACAGACTTATTTGTTAATATATAATTTTAAAAACATTAAAATAATCAACAAACTTACCTAACTAACTCAAGTAATAATTGAGCAAAAAGCTGGATACTTTCAGATCCTTTTATCTCTTTCCAAGACGGCATCCAGCCTGAAGAGATGGTTAATAAGGACTCATCTAGCTCTGGGTGAAATTGCGTAGTCTGTGCTGAGCGGTCTAACCAATAGATAGCGGTAGAAGCAACCTCACATAGTGTCTCTTGTGACTCTGGATGTCGAGTAGACGAAGTAGCCTCAATGCCAACAGGCATACTTAAAAGAAAATTCAACGAAGGCTCCTTCGCAATCTCATCTTTATATGCCACTGTTAACCGATGAATCAACTGATAAGCCCAGCAAATAAAGCGTGTTGCTTCTTGTGAAACTTCATTTGTATGAAAGGTTTGAACATGAATTGTATTATAGTGCAAAGCGGTATCAATTGTTGCATTATAGAGTTGTGAAACATAACGATGAGCTTCAGTTATCTCAGAAGGAATATGATTCTGTTCGCAATGTTCATAAGGAAAAAGCTGCATCACATGAATGCTCGATTCTTCATTAGGTGCAACCGCAAAACGACGATCATTCCAACCTAAAGCAACTGTTCCATAACCTTTTAATACAGAAAGCTTTGTCCCTAACTCTTCAACCCGGCGCCCAACATTAACAAAAGAGGCCTTGCGTGTATCAACTAAGCGTCGACAGGCTAATTTAATCAAATCAATATGTGCTTGAGCTGCCAGCTGATGTGCTAAGCTAATCCCTAAAAAAGGTGATCCGTTCAACATCATTTCAATAATCAATGAAATTGCCATCGATCGTTTATATTTTGGATTAAAAGTATCCTCTTCATGCACATCTGGAACCCCACCTTGAAGAATGACCCCTAGAGAAGCTCGGGCTGTCGCAGCAAAAACTAAAGGATCTCCTACCCCATTCTCCCAGGCCGAAATAATAAACGTTTCAGCTCCCGTTATCTGGTTGATCAAATATGCCAAATTTTCTGTCGCATAAACAGGCTGGGTGGTTTCAGGATGCACACCTACAAACTCCCAAGGATCGACGATAATAAAGGCTTTAGAAAGATCGGCAACTGAAACTTTAGAAATATCTTCTACTTTTGTCCCAGTATAGACCCCTAGATTACCTAGGGGATTAGGCGAATCTCGGTCACCTACAAAAGAGGTCAATAAAGCTTTAACCACATCTCTTCTCATGATATTTCCTTATCCATTCTTTCTCTATTCAATTCTATATCCAATTTAATAATATCAAAAATCAATAATTAATATTCAATTATTTATTTTAAAACCAATTGAATAGCCACGTCTATTTTCATAAGATTAAAATGTAAAAAAATTTTAAAATAGGATTAATAGGCACGAATTAAGCTAAACATTATTATAACTGTTAATCATTAAAGACTCAGGATAATAAGTTATGCGCATAAAGATAGATGCCCACACTCCCCTTCCGCTGTTTCGCAGGGATATTGTGATCTATCCTGGTCCAATCGATGACCAGGGAGGGCCCACCTACTCCTTAATAGACCCTCTAAATGATCAATATTATAAATTAAATTGGGCCGAGGGTGTCATTATCCAATGTTTAAAACCTGGAATGACATTAGAAACTTTATTAAAAGCGATTAAAAAACGGGCTCCATTAGATATTAATATCGTTGAGCTTCGTTATTTTTTTGAAGATGCTGCAAACAAATATTTATTAGAAGGACCGATTGAATCCAGCTATCTCCATGACGCATCGACTAAAAAAGAACCGAGTTTATGGGAATCTGTAGGTAGCAAATATTTTTACACTCGGTTGACTCTTTTTAATCCCGACAAATTTTTAATTAAAACATTGCCTTACGTCCGTCCACTAGCTTCACCTCAAGCTTTAACTTTCTATGCCTTGTTAAGCTTAATTGGTCTTATCTGCATTATCACTCGCTGGACAGAGTATGTCGACACCTTCCTCTATTTTTTTAACTTTACAGGGCTCGTTTATTACGCCTTGGCCCTTTCTCTAACAAAATTTACTCACGAACTAGCACACGCCTATACCTGCCGTGCTTATGGAGCTAAAGTCCCTAAGGTTGGAGTAGCGTTTATCATTTTATGGCCAGTCCTTTTTACAGACGTAACGGATAATTGGAAACTAGGGGATCGCTGGCAGCGTATTACAATCGCTGCCGCTGGAACAGTTTCTGAAAGTGTGATTGCAGGATTGGCAACAATTGGGTGGGCCTTAGCACCTGAAGGACCGATTCAAAGTATCTTTTTTGTACTTTCTTCTGTCAGCTGGTTTTCAACCCTATTTGTCAATTTAAATCCAGCCCAGCGCTTTGACGGCTACTATATTTTAAGCGATTTTTTAGGCATCGAGAACTTGCAATCGCGTGCGTTTAACTTAACCTGCTGGAAGCTGAAACAATGGTTTTTAGGAATGTGGATACCCTCTCCAGAAGAGCGCTTGACTCCAGCCCGCGAGAGGCTGTTAATTTTATATACCTTCTATACTTGGGCATATCGCCTCTTTCTTTACAGCTTGATTTCCTACTTTATCTACTCCTATTTCCCAAAAATTATTTCTATCCCTTTAATTATTTTACAGATCTGGTTGTTCCTTATGAAACCCATATATAATGAGCTAAAAAGCTGGTACATGGAGAGCAGCTTAATTCGCCTTAATTGGCGCTTAGCAACGACCTTTTTTTTGTTAACCCTGTTACTTGTTTGGTTTATTTTTCCATGGCCTCACCATACAAGTTTTTCAGCGATTACGACCCCTGAAAAAGCACAGGTTCTTTATGTACCTGAAAGTGGCTGGATCCAAGCGATTAAGGTGCAGAAAGGCCAAAAGATTGAGAAGGGAAGCGAAGTTGCTCAAATTGTCTCGCTACCTTTATTGGCTAAAATTCGAGCAGCGGACTTGGATAGTGCTCTGATTGAGCAAGAGCTAAAAGTGTTATCTTTGGATAAATCTCACCGCCCCTATCTAGCCGAACGTTCAGCAGCCTTAGAAGGTGTTAAAGAGAGTTTGAGCCAGCTACAGGCTCAACAAGAGGAGATGACCGTCTATGCAGGCATGAGCGGCCAGCTGTTTGATTGGGATGATGATCTTAAGGTCGGTATGCCTGTGGCAAAAGATCAAACACTGGGCAAGATCGCCAATCTCAACCAGGTCAAGCTGCTTCTCTTCGTTCCCGAAGATCACTTGCAACTCGTTTGGGTGGGACAAAAGGTTAACTTTCATGCCGCTGGTGGTGGTTTACCCGTTTATAGCGGAACGATTCAAAAAATTCATCCTGCACGAGATGAAAATTTATCAGAATTGCCTCTAGCTTCTATCTATCAAGGCGATCTACCTGTAACCTCTCATGAGAATGAATTAAAGCTTATTGATAGCTACTATCTAGCCGAAGTCACCCTCGACACGAGTGAAGCGCCTCTAAGATTTGGTGTTGTCGGCTATAGCTCTGTCAAAGGACCCTGGCGCTCCTATTTTGTCTCGACGTTGCGCTACATCGGAAGCCTTTTCTGGCGAGAAAGCAGTGTCTAAAGAGCCTCAGTTAAAACCTGCAAAAACAACCGCAGGATAAATCCTACGCTACATCTATCTTCGGTAAAGGTGTATGTGGCCGATGCTTTTCTCCTACAAGCAAACGATAACTGTCTTTCACCATCTGCCAGATGATATCTGCCCGCTTCCGGCTTCTTTCTGCACTTTCCAGAGAAGAGTCTCCTTGCAAAATCTCCGTCGCAATCTCTTTTCCAAAAGCTAAGCGTAGGGCAGCCACATGTGTAGAACGCATCTCACCCAGCTAAATTTCGATTTGGTTGGGAGGCGGAATGAGTTCGTAGGTGTAGAGAGCTAAAGGATAGAAGTGTACAGGACGTTTAGCCTGCCTACCCAGCAACAAAAAGAGATCGATATTTTGAGGATCAAATCGAGCCACATCCAGATAGCCTTCGGCGTCAGGACGGTCTCGACCTCCACTTGGCGCAACGTAGATACAATGGCCACCTTCGGCAAACAGACCCGCCATCCGGCGAATCGTTCTTTGATTATGCCGAATTTTCTCTGCTTTTAGCTCGGGTGGATGCTCAATATAATTTTTAGAATAGATACAGAGAAGATTTCGTCCAATCGTCAATGCAGCTGCCATAGGGTCTGTTGTCACACGATGGCCTGCCACAAAAATCATCTCTTCAGCTAACTTCGGATGCGTATTTTCCAATACAAAGCTGATCGCTTGGGGATCGGGTTCAATCTGATGGTTAGCAAATAGAACG
>CAZZJE010000116.1:0-7897 GCA_964654295.1 uncultured bacterium
GCGCAAGAGATTATAAGTTCCAAACAGGAGAGTATGCCATCGCACACCCCAGGAGGCTCTAAGTGGCAAGGCTAAGGTATAAGAAGCTTGAAGAGCACTTGGCTGATAAAGAGAGGCTTTAGACAGCTGTTCGAAGAAATGCTTATCAGGGATCGCATCGGCATCCAAAACAACAATCCACTCATATCCCTCTTTTAGCAGCAAATCAAAAGCCATTTGCAAAGCAAACGGCTTTCCTCGCTGCTTTGGATTGTCTCGCTCTATCACCCGAACAGACCTCTCTCTCACAATCTCGGCCGTACGATCCGTGCAATTGTCTGCAATCACTAACAGATCAAATGAACCGGAACATTTTTTTAACTGATTGAGCAGCAGCGCAATTGTTTTCTCTTCATTATGAGCTGGAATCACAACAGCCATCGGCCCAACAGAAGAAGAGACCGGCTTTACTCTCTTTTTCCGAGAGTAGCGCCGGTCTCCAATAAACAAAAGAAGGAGCTCTAGGCAACTGGGCAGAGTCAAAAGAAACAGACAACTTGTGATGAGTTCCCACATTAAATAAGGCTCCTTGGTTTCCCTTTACCTAATAAAACACTGCAAAAGACCACGCTGGCAGTGTAAATGTCAATGTTCGTCCTACTGGAAGGACTGTTTTACCTTGAATAATCACATTTTCATTCGTCTCATTGTCATCAAAAGGTGTTCCTTTTCCCAAAGTCAAAACGGCTCGAGGCATCCGACGAGTATCGTTAGGAAATACAAATTTTACCGGAATCGGATGATCAGCTGTCGAGACAATCGCTCCACGCCATAATGTTGGACTGGAAAAGATGACACCGGTCAGCTGCTCGTTTCCTCCATTAGGAGCAACTAACGGATATGCATTTTGCAAAAGCACGTTATTCAACATGGCAATGGCTAATCCTGTAGGGCGATAGCGAGCATAGGGTTGAGATAGGTCGCGAACGACCCCCCACAAGCGGACGGGATGTCCTGTCCACTCTCCAAATTTATATTGTGAGAGTGTGAACACTAGCTGCGGCTGTGTACCGGATAAAATTCCCTTGATCAGCTGTTTAGCTAATGCAGGTCCAGCAATTTGTCCAGCCACAAGCTGGTCACGTTCAGCACTTGTTGCATCGCCACCTGTTGTATGGGCATTGATTTCATAGACAGCTAACTTCTTGCCAGCTGCTTTGACTAAGTCAACCGTCTCTTGCCATTGACCTTGGTCACCTGCGACAAGCAGATTGATGCCCTGCTGAGCCGGAGTTCCTGTTGCCAGTTCATGCAAATAATAGGGTGCAATTGCTAGCGTATCTGCTAAAGGAACGCCATTGAGATATTGAATGGAATTTTGTGGGAGAACATGCTGGGCATTAACCACAAGATGCATGTCAATTTGGCTGCCAGCGCCCTGTTTGAGTAGGTCAAAAGCACGATTGGCCACTTGTCCATGAATCACAGGATCGGAGAGAGCAGCAGGACGGAACATGGTGTTCCAATTTTCATTTCCAAATTCAATATAGATGGTTTGAAAGGTGCCTTTTCCAGACTCTTGAGCTAAAAATTGTCCCAAAGAGACAAGCTCTTGATCCGATAGAGTGGTGGGAAGAATAATCCATGGAATCGCATTCACCGACTTAGCAAGGGATAAAAATTCAGGAATCGAGTATCCCCAGTTAGGTTCAAAACCCCCTCCGTCACTCCTCGATTTAAATGTACGACGGGCAAACGGATCTGAAAGACGATTCGCTAAGCTGTCGCCCAGCTGACCTTGCCAATCTCTCAAATAACCGACTTGCATTCCTTGCAAAATATTGATTACATTTTGAGTAAAGGGTCCACCAGCAAGATCCGCTTCTGATCCCAATACAACGTCATCTAGCCAGATTGTTCCATCTCCCTCTGCAGCAAATGCAAACTTCAAGGTATTAGGGGTTCCCGTATCTTGAGCATCAAAAGTATATGTAAATTGCTGCCACTGACCTGTTAAAGGAACTGTTTGCCAAATAAAATTAGAAGAGCCATTAAGTCGTTTAAAATAGGTTGTCAAAGTAGGCATTTGGCCTTCGGCCGTTTTGGGAGAGCCTTTGGCCCAAAACGTCAATTTCCAAGGCCCACTGACAGGCAAGGCATTAAATCCCATGTCGTTGGCATTGGCATCAAAATAGAAATTAAGCTCTGTCTCCTTGCCGCTCTCGGGCTTTAAGACCGCCGATTGAACACCCGGGCTGCCGGGACGATGCTCCTCCGTATCTATCGTGACACGAGTTTCCGCCTCACTCACGATCCACCATTGGCTTACTTTGGGCTCGGGAAACTCCTTACGGACGACAATGACATCATTCACTTGGATGCCACTTAGGTCTCCATTAACAAAATATTGAGGAAATCCTTGCTCTCCCGACCATAAAGAGCGTGTAATCGTACCTGTACGACCAGCCGCTTGCCCACTGCGTACTTCCCAATGGGCATTGATCCAATAATTGTCATCTTGCCCCTGATTTCTCTGGTCTGAAAAACTGTTTTGATCGATCCGCTGAACAACTACTAAAACACGATCGACGCTTCCTTCAAAACCAGGGTTCTTTAAGATATTGCTCATCATCTGAGCCGTCCCCCAAGTTGTCCAGTTGCCAATATTTACCCCAATTTTCTTAAGGTCTTGGACAACAGGCTGACTTGCAGGCTGTAAAACCACCGGATCTACGGCGTATAAACTATTTAATAGGTTTGAGGATGCTAGGAATGTCGTGATAGAAAACAAAATTACGCTAATGACAGATAGGATTTTTTTCATAATAACCTCCAAGTCATTACGTCTATCACAATTAGAATAATATAATTTTAATCCAAAAGCAAAACGAAAATGCATAAAAATAACTTTATTTTTTTATTTTAACTTATTGAGACCCAATTCTAAAAATGCGGTCTATAACTTGCTAATAATTCCCTAAAAAAATAGACTATCCAACAGCTGAATGGAAAGAAATTATTTTAGGAGAGGAATAAATGAGTGCCTATGAGTCGTTTCATGGATTGGGGCTACCAGCAAGTTCTTCCTTCAAGCTCTCTATGGAGCCTGCCTCTTCAAATTCACCTATTTCTTCTCTTATCAAAGGAGCTGAATCTCTACTGATTGATATGTTTGTGGGGACATTCCACAATTCACAACTACCTCAATACAATCAGTTGATAAGAGCAATTTTGAAAGAGGCTCCTGCAGCATCCGATAAAGATTTTCAGATCATCCAAACTTTCACGGCAAAAATTAAAAACCAAACGTTTAACGATCATTTAGAAGCCATTCAAGTCATGCGCAAAGAGGAGTCTTTAGAGAGCTGCCTCCGTCATTTAACCATTTACAAAGAGACTCTCTTAGAAGCATTCGAACGCTCAAAGTCCAATCAGGGGTTGCCATGGGAACCCTATGCCCTGGGAACATCAATAGGCCATCAACTCTCAGAAAAAAGATCTCTACTTAACATCTTAAGCACCTCTTTAAGCCTGATCAAAAACTGCCTCTTCTGGAGCTCTATCAGCTCGCCTCCCTCTTTTTCTAAGGTTGAGAAAGAGGTTGAAGAGAGCATTAAAATGCAGCGCATACAGCTACAAAAGCTGAATAAATGTAGCGTAACTCTCTCTGAAGCAGAACGACGAGTTTACAATCCAGACACAAAAAAATGGACTCTTGCAGATTGGAACCAACCGCTATGCCAAAACATCTATGGTCTAGTTAAAGAGTATGAAGATGAGATATTTGATCTAGATCCTGTAAGTCAGACGCTGAAAAATTCTTATCCCTCTTTTAGTCAACTACTTGATAAACTTGCGACTAGCGACACGACTCTTAGTTTATCGGAAAAAGAGATGCTTTTACTCTTCTTAAGGGCAGCTGAAAAAGAGGATTTCATTTCTAAATTAATGGAGCAGAGAGCCAGTTGTAACAATGAAGAGAGCAGTAATCCAGCCACTCAGCTTTATAAACAAATCGGGCGCTATCTATCCGACGCTTGTAAGGCGTTGGAATCCATTTCTTTACCCAACTTAAGAGAGATTGGTCAGCAGATTCTTCACTGCATTAAACAAATGAATGTTTTGCCCCCCTCTTCAGAGCCCAATTGGCAAAGAGTCATTCAAAAGAATGGATATAGACTAAAAAAAATTGGCACAGGCAAACAAGGAATTGTTTGGAAAGCAACTAATCAAACCTCTACAGCACGGTTCAAACGAAAAAACTTTCTTATCAAATCTTTTACGGACCCAGACAGTGAATCTCTATCAAATTGGTATCGAGGGCTTTACGGAGAACGAACCGCCCGCGTGATCCATCCAAACCTCCTTCATATTCAAGGAGCGTTTCTCAGCTCTTCAGCTGTTCAAGCGGTTATACTCTCTGGAGAAAGCAGCAATCAAATGAACCTGTTTAACTTTTTGGCTATTCAGACATCTTTAAGTAGGCAGCAGAGATATGAGATTGGACGACAGCTCGTTCAAGGTGTCCAAGCTCTCCACGTCAGCAATCGAATTCATAAAGACTTAAAACCCGAAAATGTTTTAGTAAGAAAAGAAGGGAACTCTTACACGATTGTCATCATAGACCCTGGTTTTCAAGAGAAACTAACTGCTTGGAAACCACTCTCAAGTAGATGTTGCGGAAGCCAACGCTATATAGCTCCTGAAGTTGCAGAAAAAATTTTGCACGGTAAAGAAGCCGATATTTATTCACTCGGCTCGCTTTTATACGCGATTTTTACTGGATATAATTTTTCCATTAACGTTGAGTCTAAAGATTTTTTTAAAGATTACCCAGACCAATTAGAAAAGCTTATTTTATCCATGCTTAGCAAAAACCCTACGCATCGTCCAGTTATTAGAGACATAGCTCGGCTTTATTTTAACTTACAAGATCTCATCACATAAAATCAGATTTAGCTATACACAAAACAGATTCATACACTTCACGTTAAATAAAATTTATTACATTTATCACAAGCAAAAAAACAATTAACGAATTAAGAATCGAAGCTTAAAAAGAAGGCCGGTATGAGTGGTCTCACCTTTCCATCTTTGCAACATACAGAAACGAAAACTGAACCTCCTTCGAGTAGTTGTGCTTCAAATACAAGTAACTCTACTTCAAATACTAACTCGTTTTCTCCAGTGTATAGAAGTTATATTTTCAAATTATTAGAAAAAACAACAAAACATTTTGAAGAATATAAAAAAGTTATACAAGATTGTAACTCTTCCAACAAAAGACCGTCTTTAGGTGAACGTCTAAAAAAGGTGTTTAAAAAAACATCTTCTTCCAAATTACCAACAATTAAAGATAGCCCAGAGGATCTTGCTCGAAAAATTTCATCTTCTGTTGACAAGCTATTGTTCCTAGCTCCAACAGTTAGTGATCAGGAATTTGAATCCATGAAACAGCTACTTGAACAGTTTAGTAATGTTAAAATTCAAAAGCGGCTGAAAAAAATCGAAAAGTTCAGAGCGGCCTCTCAACTTAGCCCAAGCGAACTAGCGCACAAACGTTTAGAAGACCATCAGCTGGGGCTACAAGACACTTATCGCAAGAGTATTTCTAAAGAGGGCCTGCCCTGGGAGCAATATGCTTTAGGCTCCTCTTCCGCCTATCAACTCACGGAAAAGCGCGCCTTAATCCAACTTTTTAAAGGCTTAATCAAGCGTATCAATAATGTTCTTACTCATATGGCTCTCCCGAAAGAGCATTTAGTGGAATGGCAAAAAGTAAAAGTTGGATTAAATCGACTGATAGAAAGTGAAAGCAAACGATTAGATGAACTCAACTTGTACGACTCTTTATTGCAAAAATCTTCTCAAGGAATCTCGAAGGGGTGGGACAAAGAAACTTTAGACCAGATGCAAAAGTTGATTCAAGATCAGGAGAAGAGAGTCTTTGGACTGAAAGAGACGGTACCCGAAATCAAAGCCGAAGATATCAACCCAAAATTGAAAAAGCTGCTCGATCGATTCTACAAGAATCCAGACAGCCTTTTTGAAGAGGAGCGAGAACAAGTCTACTCCGTTTTAGTGGAGGCTGAACGCCTCGACTTTGTCAAACGAATGCAAGCTGAGCGTCAAGAGGCTTATAAAGACGCGGTCAATCTTTATTCAAGTATTGTTAACTTAATTGACCAAACACAGATTGCTCTTTTGACAATTTTAAAACATTGTAATCTAACAACTCTTCAATATAACACAATCAATGGAGCTTTTGAGCATATAAAGTTAATACAGAAAATGAACAGCGAGCCTGTCAAAAAAATTCCCGACTGGAAAAAACTTCTTGAAAAAGCAGGCTTTAGTATGACAGCCATTGCTAAAGGCACACATGGAATAGCTTGGAAAGTGTCACGCTATCTGATCATTGATCATGGCACCTCAGTAAAAACTAAAACAGAACTGTTTGTCGTCAAAGAATTTATTGAAAATCATCAACCCTCTTATCTCGATTGGATGAACGGCACGATAGGGGAGCGCACCGCCCGTGTGAACCATCCCAATGTCATGCCAATCTTAGGGGCTTTTATCGATCAAGAGAGAGTCCAGGCCGTTGTGATGCCTTACATAGAGGGCGCTGAAGAACTATTTAAAGTTTTAGAAAAAGGACCCCTACCTGAAAATGAGCTGTTTTCTTTAACAGAGCAACTTTTATATGGCGTGCAAGCGCTGCATGAAGCTAATTTAATTCATAAAGACTTGAAACTTGAAAACATTTTGATCGCTCGTCAACCCGATCGATCATGGAAGCTCTATATCATCGACCCTGGCTATCAAGAGAGGCTAACTGATCTAAAACCGCTCTCCGCCTTCCTCGCTGGCTCGCTACACTATGCTGCCCCCGAAGTCATCAAAGGAAAGCCTAATGGACAGCCCGCTGACATCTTCTCTCTTGGCCTGTTAATATTAGCTTTATGGACTAGGAGAAATATCTCTCTTGAATGCCCAGCCGAAAGAATCCTCACTTACCTTTCTCACCAACCTAACCTCCAAACATTAATTATCTCCATGCTTGCACTAGAGCCTAAAAATCGGCCAACCATCCAACAAGTAATAGCTGGTTTTAACACATATTTTAAAAAATAATCAGCATCAAAGACGTAAAATTTAAATTTCTGTTATATTTAAATTAAAAAGCTTTTTTATTTACATAAATTTTAACGAAATTTAATTCCAAATTTAATAATATGCCATAATTTTTATACTTTAATTAAACCATAAGGAGAGGTGCCATGAATCGTCTCATCTCTTCATCAAAACAAAATCATCCCGCACCGCCAGAGGGAGGGCCTTCCCGCCTTCCTGTCTCTAAAGTTCCTGCTTTAATTTATAAATGTCCGTGATTACTTCATCCAAAGTCGTTTTTTGAGCTTTCCACTGTTCTAACTGCTTTTCTGATAAATTAGATTTGTTGACAAAGGAATCAATATGAGAATAGAACTGACTTAAGAGATTTAATAGGGCTTTTTTTTCAGAAAAGGCATGCAAAGGAGAGCTTCCTAAGGCAAACTGCTCCCAAGGCAATCCTTCCTTTGATTGGCTGCGTTGGTTTAATTTCAGAAGGGAATCGCCAAATAGTTGCAGCTGTGAGAGAAGAGACTCTTCTTGCTTCTTGGTCGTTGCTCTAAATTCTTCAATAGATTTTAAGCACTGACTAAAGGCTTTATTGTGACTGCTCCCTCGCCTAAAGGCGAACTATAGTTTAGACGTTTTTATGCAACTTTGCATAAAATTGCTGAGATTATTGTCAGCAATCTTTTCAGGGATCGTCGCGGGAGCGACAAAGCTCTCAAATGTACTTAAACGTAGCGTAGGCTTTAGAGGTAATTGCAAAATTAAAAAAGGGACTTCAAAATTGTTGTCTTAT
>CAZZJE010000117.1:0-3101 GCA_964654295.1 uncultured bacterium
AACTTTTTGATCACTTTGACTCTCAATAGCTCGCATGACTATTTAACTAACCTCTTCCGTAGCATGGACTTAGCTAGCAAATGATCACGGTAAAGAACCTCTGGAAAAAATATGGTAAGCTCCAGGTCCTAAAAGGATTGAGCCTGGATATTATGACAGGAGAAACCCTTGTCATCTTAGGCCGTTCTGGAGCTGGTAAAAGCGTTCTCCTAAGACAAATCCTTGGTATCGAAAATCCCGATCAAGGAACAATTGTCATCGACGACAAAGATCTAAAAAGCCTCTCTTCCAAAGAACGCATGGCAATGACACGAAAGATGGGCATGCTCTTCCAGGGAGCTGCTATGTTTGACTCCATGACCGTTGGAGCAAATACCGCTTTTTACTTAAATCAGCATGAACGCAATCTTCCAGAGAAAGAGGTAAAAGATCGAGTCGCGCATGCACTAGAAATGGTTGGTTTGGCAGGAACACAAGATAAGATGCCATCTGAATTGTCAGGAGGGATGAGAAAAAGAGCTGCCTTAGCACGCCTAATCATCTATCGTCCCACGATCGTTTTATACGACGAACCGACCACTGGCTTGGACCCTATTACTTCGATGCAAATCAGTGAGCTCATTTTGCAGACGCAAGAGGAGTTAAAGGCTACAAGTATTGTAGTCACTCATGATATCCGCTCGGCTTTAACAGTTGGACAGAGGCTAGCATTTCACCACGATGGAAAAATTGCCTTTGTTGCTCCAAAAGATGAATTTGTTCGCCTACAAGATCCTCTTGTTCATGAGTTTTTACAAAATGCCATGATCACAGAACAAGATTTAGGTCATAAAACTTAAAGAGAGGCTGCACCGACAATGGCTGACCAATTTAAAAATCTGATGATTGCAGTGTTTGTTCTTGCAGCTTTAGCAATCGTTGCTTTCTTGCTTATCTTCCTCCACCCCTATAAAGGCAACGAAGGGCAAATTGTTCGCGTCCGCTTTACCGATATCGATAAAATCAATGACGGCACACAGGTGACCTATGGTGGAAGAGCCGTGGGAGAGGTTATTCAGATCATTCCACTAGGAGAAGCTGACGAACCCCGCATTCGCCACGAAGGTTCTATCTACACCTATGAATTAGTTTTAAGACTTGATTCTGGCGTTCATATCTACAATACGGATGACATTAGCTTACGTACATCTGGATTGCTGGGTGAAAAGACCGTTGCTATCACTCCTCTACCAGCACAGCCTGGTCAAAAGCTAGCTCGAGTTAATGAGCAGATCCTTTATGCCCACGCTGTTGGATCTGTTGAGCAGACGTTTAAAGAGTTTAAAGAGGTTGCCGACAAATTTGACTTGGTCCTAGATGATGTGCACGCCATCTTGACAGATGTCAGACAGAAGCGGCTTGTTGATAAAGTCGAGAACATTTTGCAAAATATCGAAGAGATTACAGATGCCCTTAATCAGCCCGATCGGATTGATGAAATTATTGCCAATGTCCATGAAGTCTCTAAACGTGCTGTCGCCTCATGGGATACAGTGGATGAAGTCTTGAATAAGTTCTCTGTCGTTGGCTCTAATGCAATCAAGATGACAGAGGAGTGCCAAGGAATCTTTACCCGTTTAGAAAAAGGCGAAGGTACTTTAGGTAAACTCTTTTCAGATGAAGAATTTTATTTGCGCATGACTTCCATTATGAATAAAGTTGAAGTTGTAGCAGATGACATTAACCATTACGGTCTATTCTATCATCTGGATAAGGGGTGGCAGCGTCTACGAGCACGCCGCATGAACCTATTAATGACGCTCAGAACGCCGCAAGAGTTCCGTAACTACTTTAATGAAGAGATTGATCGCATCACAACATCCTTAAGCCGCGTCTCCAACTTAGTGGGAACAACAGAAGGCTGCTATCCCATGGCTCTCATTGACAACCCATGCTTCAAAAAGGTCTTTGCTGAGCTGTTGCGACGTGTAGAGGGATTAGAAGAGTCTCTGAAAATGTATAATCAACAACTAGTTGATCCTCTCATTCAGAGAACAGAAAATGTGGAGTGCTGCGAAACGACACCTGGCTATTGGTAATTTGAACAATTAAGGATGTGACATGGAAAATATGCCTTATGCCCAAATTGAAAAGGGAACATTTTTAATTGCTTCTCCTGAAATCGACTCTGGAATTTTCTTTCGCGGTGTTGTGCTCGTTTGTGAGCACAACCCCACTGGCTCCTTTGGATTATTGATCAATAAAAGCTTAACGATCGAACTACCAGAAGAGATCATTAGCTTAAGTCAGCTTGCTAATCCCCATGTAGGTATCCGAGCAGGAGGACCCGTTCAAACCAACCAGATGATGCTGCTTCATACCTCTGATAAAATTCCTCAACAGACAATGCCTGTCTGTGACGGTGTCTATCTGGGTGGCGACCTCAATTTTCTGCAAGAGGCCCTTTCCGAATCAGATGGACCAAGTATCCATCTATGCTTTGGCTATGCAGGATGGGGCGCTGGTCAGCTCGAGCGTGAGTTTTTAGATGGCCACTGGTATCTCTGTCCAGCCAACTCTCACCATATTTTCCAAACAGAACCAGACAAGTTGTGGCAGACGCTTTTAAGAGAAATGGGCGGTAAGTTTGCAACCATCTCAATGATTCCAGAAGATCTTACACTCAATTAAAGCGATGCAAAGCAAAATATTTTCTATCATTTGCTACTCTCTTTTTGCATGCAGCTCTCTCGCTGCTGATGAATCCTATTGGGATTCCAATCTAGTGAGGGCTTATGTACACCATTCTGAACTTCAGCGACGTTGGGCCCTTTCTTTTTTAACTCCTTGCCTACGCCAGCTAAATGGTCACGAACATATTTTAGATATAGGCTGTGGCGATGGTAGAGTCACTGCCGATGTCTCTAAGTTTGTTCCAGAAGGCTATGTGATTGGTATAGATCCATCCCTTCCTATGCTAGAATGGGCCCAAAAACAGTATTGCTCACTTGAATATCCAAACCTCTCTTTTCAAGAGGGAGGATTTTTGGAGCCTCAAGTTAACCAACCGTTTGATTTAATTATTTCGACATGCGCATTCCAGCATTGTCCCGATCACTATC
>CAZZJE010000117.1:3111-7891 GCA_964654295.1 uncultured bacterium
ACATCACTCAATTATTGGCACCTGATGCTCTGCTATCAAGTGGTGTGATTGAAGCACGTTTTGGACGTATAGAAATTGAAGCTTTAAAAGCTTCTGTTACTAGGCAAGATTAAAGTTAGAATTTAATTCCTAAAAGTGATTTAAGGGAGGTTAACAGCGATTAGCTTCACGATAAAAGGAGTTGAATAATGAGATCCTTCCTCTTAGCCTTTGGAATCTTTTTCTTGTTAAACAACTTTCTATCCAGCGCAGAAGCTGAAAAAAAAGCGATTACCCTACAAGTTGTCGAACGTAATTTAGTGGTCAATGGCAAAACTGCATCCGTTTTAGGAATCAATTTTCCTACAGGAAATTATGGCCTATTTTTAGAAAAGGGTCAGCCATTCAACGTAATTTTAGAAAACAACTTAAACGTTCCTACCTCCCTTCACTGGCACGGCCTTATCTTGCCAAACGGCCAAGATGGTGTTGCTTTTATCACACAATATCCAATCTACCCCAAAACAGAGCTTCACTATCAGTTTCCGCTTGTTCAAGCCGGCACCTACTTTATGCATTCACACTACGGCCTGCAAGAGCAGCGACTCTTAACTGCTCCTTTGATCATAACAGATGATGAGGATCGTAAATTGGCTGACCAAGAGGTTGTGATCCTTCTATCCGACTTCTCCTTTAAGTCGCCATCGGAGATCTATCAGGAACTTCGCTGTCCAAAACATCAAGCCATGCATATGCTCTCAATGCCCTCTTACCGTTCAGATATCGTTGAAGTAGAGTATGATGCCTATCTCGCTAACTTCAAAACGCTTAGAAATCCAGAGGTCTTCCAGGTAACTCCCGGTAAGCGAGTCAGACTGCGGCTGATCAATGCCTCTAGCGCTACTAATTTCTTTGTTTTTATGCAGGATTTAGAAGGGGAAATTATCGCTGTTGATGGCAACCGCACCCAACCTCTTCGAGGCAAGCGGTTTGAATTAAGCACAGCCCAACGCATGGATCTGGTTGTTACCATCCCAGAAAAGGGAGGGTTTTTTCCCATCTTTGCGCAAGCAGAAGGAACAGATAAGATAACAGGGGCTGTTTTAATGACTCCAAATGCCACGATGCAGCATCTTCCTCATCTTGCTTCTGAGATGGCAGAAGCTGTTACTAATGCTCAAGAATTGCAGCTCAGAGCCTTAAATCCACTTTCAGAAAAACCGGTCGATCAAAAAGTTGTCATTGAATTGGGCGGCGATATGGAAGACTATGTCTGGACTTTGAATGGCCAATCGTGGCCAGAAGTCACTCCTGTTGTTGTTAAAAATGGCGAACGCGTGGAAATGATTTTCAAGAATGGAACAACCATGTCTCACCCCATGCACCTACATGGCCATGTCTTTCAGGTCACCGAAATTAATGGCAAAAAGTTTCCAGGTGCTTTGCGAGATACCATATTAGTTCCCCCAAATTCGACAGTAGCCGTTCAATTTGATGCCAATAACCCAGGCGTTTGGCCTTTGCATTGCCACATTTTATATCATCTAGAAGCAGGGATGTTGACTGTAGTCAGGTATGATGGCTATGTGCAGCCTTTGACGAAATAGAAGATTAACCAATATTTGGAGTACGACAAGTCGTCGTACTCCAAATATTTCTTTAACGCTTAGAGAATTGGAAGCGTTTACGGGCACCAGCAAGACCATACTTCTTACGTTCACGCTTACGTGGGTCGCGTGTGAGTAGGCCTGCGTTTTTAAGATCTTGGTGAATTGCACTGTTTTCGCTGTCGAGCGCGCGAGCAATGCCTAGACGAATTGCCTCTGCTTGACCCTCTAATCCACCGCCTTTGACGCGAATCAACATGTCGTATGACTCGAGGTTGCCATGGATATCAAAAGGAATCAATATGCGGCGGCGCTGAAGCTCTAATGGAAAATATTCAGTGAAGTCACGTCCATTGACGTTGATTTTACCTGTACCTCTGCGGAGGCGGACGGATGCCACAGCTGTTTTGCGGCGTCCTGTAGCGACAGTCTCTTCGATCATCTCAATTCTACCTTATTAGATGTTTACCTGGATCGGTTGCTGGGCTTCCATACCATGCTCTGCACCGGCAAAAACGCGTAGTTTTTTCATCTGCTGGCGAGCAAGACGTGATTTGGGCATCATACCGCGTACGGCATGCTCAATGATATAGTCAGGTTTGCGGCCTTTCATCACGCGGAATGGAATTTCGCGTAAGCCACCCATAGAACCAGTATAATAGCGATAAATTTTAGAAGCTTCTTTATTGCCTGTCACCGCGATTTTGTCAGCATTAATGACAATCACACCATCACCACAATTAACGTTTGGTGTAAATGTCGCGCGATGTTTTCCACGTAGGATTTTTGCAATCTCAGCAGCAAAACGGCCTAGGCATTTGCCGGAAGCATCGAGGATGAACCACTGGGGTTTCACCTCTTCCTTAGTGAGGATAAAGGTTGGGTTGAAGAGGTTTCTTTTGCGTGTCATGGATTCCTTAGCCTTATTATAAAACAACAAGAGCCGTGGTACCCTTAGCAATTTTTACCTAAAGAGCCCTCGGCAAACGGATTTAGCCTCAATATTATCCCTAACTAAGGGTTTTTTACCAGCAGAATTTTCAAAGAGCATAAAAAAGCTCCCTTGAGAGTCAAGGCCTCTCCTCTCCTAGGGCTTGCTACTTTATTTTAATGCTTTCCTCTGCTAGATTATTCGACCAAAACGTTGAAAATAAGATGTTTTATGTCAGCTTCTGGATTGCATAGACAAGCTCTAAGAAAAAACTTAAGCCAACAACTTGTCACACAAAAGAAGCTAACATCGCTTTTAGAAGGAGTAGGTGAACTGCCGAATGGATATCGAGCTGTTTTATGTAAATTGGATGGCTCTTTAAATTGGGATGGTTTTATTGAAATTTTTAAACATGCCAATCGAACACTTAAATCCGTTGAGCCAGCCATATGCCAAGGCATGATATGCGATCTGAAGGGAAATGTTTTGCGTAAGACTACGTACAATTCAAATATAAAATTTGAAGAGGCTTCTAGAATTAGAAAAGTGTGTCATCAAATTTTTAACCAGATGAAATATCATTTAACAGCTGAAGATAAGGAGAGAATCAGTGATGTTATTAAGCAAGAAGATATTACAGAACCTGTTTTGATCATGCAATATTTGAAAGATTGCCGATGGGTTTCTGATCCAGATGCTCTCAGCTTAAAAAGTTTTCTCAAAAGTATTACCAGACGTTGGGATTGTAGAAAAGCTAGGTCTGAATGAGTGCGCTTGATGTAAACCTTTGAGTTACCTAAACTGTATAGCAAATTTACTTGGATGGAGTCGATTAGACAATGAGACAACTCAAAACCTTTTATGTTCGGACCTATGGCTGTCAAATGAATGAACTCGATACCGAGATCATGGTTGGACTGCTCGAAAGGCGTGGATTGCAGCGTATCGAAGATGAAATGAGCGCTGACCTTCTCATTTTTAACACCTGCTCCATCCGAGATTTAGCGGAGAGAAAGGCGTTAGGAAAAATTGGTAAACTTGGGATGACTCCTCAGCGCGATGCCATCATTGGCGTGACTGGATGCATGGCTAATGCAAAAAAAGAGGGGTTATTTCGTAAGCTACCCCATATCGACTTCGTCATGGGAACGAACAACATCCATAATCTCAATGAGGTGTTGGATGAGGTTTTAGCGAGCGGAAAACAGGTTTTACGGTCCGATGGACAGTTCTTTCATGAGCTCGATTACACGCGAACGAAGCGTGATGATAAGGTCAAAGCCTATGTTTCAATTATTCGCGGCTGCGACAAATATTGCACCTACTGTGTCGTTCCCTATACACGTGGGCCAGAGGTGTCGCGTTCGCCAGAAGACATCGTGCAAGAGTGTCGTATGCTCGTGGAACAGGGCTATAAAGAGATCACTCTACTAGGGCAAAATGTCAATAGCTATGGAAAAGATAAGCCAGAATGGAGCTGTCTCTTCCATGATCTTCTCTATAGGCTTGATGCGATTCCTGGGCTAGAGCGCATTCGTTTTATGACGAGCCACCCTGTCGATATCACACGCGAACTGATGGAAGCCATTCGCGACCTGCCAAGCTTATGTGAATTCGTTCATTTTCCTTTCCAAGCAGGCTCCAACCGAATTCTGCGCAAGATGCATCGGATCTATACGATTGAGCAATATATTGAAAAAGTGCAGATGCTGCGTGAAATCGTACCCAATGTTGCTTTAGGTACCGATGTGATCGTTGGATTTCCTACTGAGACGGAAGAGGAGTTTGAGGAGACAGCCAAGGTATTAAAAGATTTGGAGTTTGCTGTAGCCTTTCTATTCGCCTATAGCCCTCGCAAAGGAACGCCAGCAATGCGTTGGAAAGATGATATTTCCGAAGAGGTAAAGCAGCAGCGTCTACAGCGGCTAATTAGCATTCATGAAGAGTGCTGCAGTCGCCAAAGGCAAGCTTTCTTAGGCAATGAGGTAGAAGTGCTGGTTGAAAGGCCAAGCACCCGCAACCCCGAGTTGTTGAAGGCACGGACGCGCTGCTGGAAAAATGTTCTCTTTCCTGGAACAGCTGATCTTGTCGGAACACTCCAGAAAATTAAAATTCACTCGTACAACCATCAAACACTCTTAGGCGATCGGGTAATCGCCCCTTAAACTAAGCGTAGCGTGTCGCGTAGGCTTTAAAGCCTACGCTCTATAGAGGTAATTGCAAAATTGTTGTCTTATGAGGCCCAATGCACAATCTTTCTGTG
>CAZZJE010000118.1:0-7867 GCA_964654295.1 uncultured bacterium
TGAAGTCCCTTTTTTAATTTTGCAATTACCTCTAAAGCCTACGCTACGTTTAAGTGCATTTGAGAGCTTTGTCGCTCCCAAGATAATCCCTGAAAGATTGCTGAATTAGGCCTTAGTCCTCGAAGAGGCCTTCTCAGTTATTACTGGCTAAGATATTGCAATAACGCAGTAGCAACGCATGACCCTTTAAGGTTAGTTGGAGAGTGTCATATTCATCTTCTTTGGCATAACCTAACCTCTCCAGAATTTCTTCCAGTTTAGTAATGCGTTTTAAGCTGCTATCGGCATATTCAGCCCGCTCTTGAGCTGTTGTATGGAACTTTTCAACAGCATCAAGGCGCATCTGAAACATCTGTGCGCCGACATCACTGTTTTTTTTATCGATGGCTGTCTTTAAGAGCTCTTCAACTTTTTGAGCTAAATCACTCGCGCAGCAGCGCCTCTTAAATCCGGCCAACAGGGCATTATCATCAGCATATGGGCCTGTGCGATGAGCATATGGGTCATCAAAGCTGGCTGCGCTAGAAACGGCAAATTTGGCGGCATTTAAATTAATTAAACGCTTGATTAGGCTAATAAAGAGGTGAGTTGACTGACTCGTTGCGCCTCCGCCATCACTGCTTTCTGACGCCATCGCTGAAACGACAGAGCTTTTATGCTGGTCGATCCAAAATAAAATTCGCTCGTTTAAAGATTGGTCATCAATTCTCTGGATATCACCTGATAGAAGTTGATAGGCTTGGAGAGCTTCTCCCATCCAACGGACACCGCAAAACTCACCAGCAACTGCTAAAGTAATTAAAGTCTCTTTCACTTCATAGGGGTCTCTCGAACGCTGTAACACAGAGACGACATGTGTGAGAAGTGAGTGTAAATCTCGGTAGTAAACTTCTTTTTCTGCTGGTTTATGGGGGACGGCTGTATGGTCTGCTTTCTGTTCAATTTTACGGATTAATGTCTCTAATCCAGCGAGCAGAACTTCAGGTCGGCGAACAACTCCGCCACTGCGCATATCGGCAGCGCTCCACTCTTGATTGTGCCAAAGAGCTATTAAATCGCGCCGTAGATTGATTTCTGGCACAGCAGGAGGAACGGCGGTTAGTGTAAACTGGCTAGTTGTTCTGAGAGCCTCTTGAGAGACACTAAACGCACTTTCTATCTCTACAATCTCCTTGATTCTCTTAACATTGTCTTCCATCTCATCGGGATGTTCAAATGAGACGCTTTGCCAAGTAGGTGGATTGATACTTAAGAGGGGGTAAAAGAGTTCGATTTGCAGGGCATTTTCTGTGGGGGTTAGGAGGGCATAAATTTTATTTGGATCTTTTGTGGACGCTTGAGGAATATCATTTTTTGATGAAATGAGAGAAATTCCATGCAACCTAAATTTTTCAGGAAGTTGATCATACTTTTCTTGAATCGAATGGAGTAATTTAATTTCTTCTTCTAAATGCTTTTTGTTAAAGCCTTTAACTTCTCGTTTAATCGAAACTCGACATCTGGTTCCATTGGCTAAATGGTAATAAATGTCTTTAAAAAATGTGATGCTGCATCCTTGCGTAGAAAAATGCTCGACAAAATTTAATCCGCCGCTTGTTTTAAGTTCTTTAACCTTTTTCATATACGACTGATAGATCTCAACCTGTTTCTTTTGAATCTCCTCTATTTTTTGATTAAGTTCTTCAAAAGAGCTCTCAAAGTCGAAGTTAAGAGTTTCATAAGTCAAACGAAAGGTGATAGGATCAATTGTATAGACACGTAGTTTTTTATACTTTTCAGCAGGAATCACTGTTACAGCTTTCAGCAAATCTTCAATTTTAGATGTTTTTGTCAATTCATGCTTTAGAAAGAACGAGCGGCTGTCTTCAGGGAGGTCTTCAAAGCGATTAACGAGCTTTAGACGAGGGATTTTATTTAGTAGAGACTGATTGTCCTGAAAGTGTTGAGCCCGTTTTTCATAATATTGAGCCTTTTCTACTGTGTCTAAAAGCTCTTTTAGATGCCTGTTTAAAGCTTCTATATCAGAGGTGAAGGGGAGCTGCATTTCTTTAATGACATTACCCGCCGTGCGATAAAAAGCTTTTCCTTCGGGGTTGACAAGGACTAACGATTGTCCACCTATTGCAGGTGGACGGCTCGCTAGATTTTGTGTGTATTGAATTTTAAAGAGAGGGTAATCGGGAGTTTCATCGATCGAGGATTTGTAGAAATGACAAGCAGTTAAGTGATTGTGCAAGGCTTGCACTTGAGAGGGTGTTTTAATGGATTGGCGGCGTAGCTGATTAGTTAACGGGTCAAGATAGCTCAAATGCCAACGACAGCCACTTTTAACGATGTAGAAGGTAGCCGGATCTGTAAAATCGGCAATTTGAGGCTCTTTTTTTCTAACTCTTTCAGGAAAAAAGCTTCTTAAAAAGCTGTCGAGGCGTTTAGGCTGACCAACTTTTAAGATCTCTTCCACGACATCGTGCGACCTATTTAAAACATGCGAAATTTGATTCATTTCTGCTAATAAGTACTTGTAGTGTTGGATCTGTTGCATGCCCTTAATTAACCAGTTCCAAATAAACCAGAACCCATGCGTCTGCTTATATAATTGGGCTCTTCTATTGACTAATTGCTTTTGCAGTGTTGCGGCATAGGAGGCATGGTACTCTTTTTTCCATTGAGCATTCTTTGAAATTTCAATCCGTAACTGCTTCCAAGCAGCCTCTTCACTTCTAAAGTGATTGAGCACCGATTTTGAATGGCTAAAGCGACAGGAGATTGATTTTGTTTTTTCTAATGAAAATATCGATTTAGAAGAAATTAAACTTTGATTAGTCGAAAGGGCTTTTTCAGCACTATTAAGAGCTGAGCGGAAGTTAATTGACATCTTGTGTGCTTTATAAAAGGTTAATAACGTTGTAAAATATAGTGTTAAATTGTTAAAACCTCAAGGTTATTTTTTGTTTGTTTTGAGTGGTAAAGGTTAATTATTAAGTTTAACATTATAGTTTTATTGATTATAATTTAATTAAGGGACCCCCTTGTTTTATTCTGGAATTATTAGCTCTGGTATATTAATGAGCGACCTTATTCGAATTGAACGTGTTTATTATGTAGACAGGACAAATACAACTCCTGTGATGGATTGGATTGCGATTCGTCCAATGATTGATTTTGATGATTCATTCATTTTATGGTCCGATCACTCAAGACAGCGATTGGTCTGGTTTCATCATCTTCATGCCGATGAGATCGAAACTTGGACAGAGGTGAATGAGCATCCTCCTAAAACAATCACGATTGATGACGAAGAGGGTCATCAAATTGTTCTTAGAGAGCTCACAGTCGACCGTTATGAACAATTTTTGGAAAGAGAAATTAGAGAAAGCGCCCATTTTCAGTCGACTGAAGAGATGCAAAGCTACTTTCTGAAGCAGAAGCCTAGTGAATCTTAGGTTAAGCTATTTTTATTCAGAGGAAGCGAGTGTCCAAACGATTCCAAAACATGGCAGCTCGCTTCCATAGATTCTATCCAAGGAAAATGGCCACCCTTTGGAATCCTGACTTTTTGAATCCAAGGTTGATTAAAGTCTGGCTCATCAAATAGCCAGAGTGGCGTCAGCAGATCCTCTTCGCCTGTTGCAATAAGGGTAGGAACCTTAGGTGTCGGCTGCCAGCGACGTCGAAAGGTGCGGTAAAATTGGGGAGCCCAAGTAAAAGGGAGATAGTGGACTGGAATGCTGCTTATAAACTCCTTTCCTGTTTCTAAATGTTCCTCATTAAACCAGTAGCAGAGTACCTGTAAACAATACTCTTTGAACGCTTCATCGCTCGGATTTTTCATTAGACGCTGTAACGCTTCTGTTCGATCGGGAAGCTGCCTTTTTTTCTTTGCAGCTTCCACTGACTCAGTGAAAGGCTTAGGCGAGCTACTCAATAAAACGACTCCCTTTAAAAGATCATCCGAAATTTCTATCGATTGAAAAAGCATGCCGCCAAATGAGTGGGCAACCAAGATTGGAGCGGAAAAGAGGCTGAGAGCATCTTTTAGAGCGTGGCGCCAAAGAGATAAGCTTAGATCCGTTTCCATCAAGGGGCGATGGCTTCCATTTCCCGGTAAGTCAATGCGCCATAACGATCCCGGTAGCTTGAGCTCTTGCATAAAATCGGAAAAATATTCCGATCCAAGCCCTGGCCCACCAGGTAAAAAAATCCATTGGTATGTCGCTTGGTCGTTTTCTTTAATACATTGCAGCTTAGCTTGATAACGAGATAAGCGCGAAGGGTTTATTTGCATAACAAAGTTCTTGTAAAATGAAAAGCTGCAACTACTTTTACAAAGTGTGATGTATTGATTCAATATAAAGCGCAAACATCGTTACGCGTAACGCAATTTTCGTCTATATTGTGATGAGCAGTATCAGTTACTCAGGGCTCTTAAAAAAACTGGCTTTCATGCGCAAAAGGGATAAATGCTGGACAATCCAAAGCCTTTCGATAGGCAGCATCTTCAAGAGTTAGGAGAGGAATCTCTATTTAGACGTGAGAGCGAAGCAGCGGTTCGCTATTTTAAACAGGCGATTGCGACTCTACCTCCATTTTTGGAGTCTGGCTTAAGTCTTAAGCAGTTTCGCGAACAGCAGTTGCAGCTTATTCCCTCCTATCTTGGACTCGCTAAAGCGTGGCAGCAGCAGGGGAATTCGGTCGAAACAATCAACTGTTTACTACACGCCTATCAACTTGATCCTAACAGCTCACTTATCCAGCAAAGTTTTGCTGCAGCCGCTCGCTGGGTTGAATCATGCGACTATCAAAGCTCTCTCCATCGCATCCTCATCGAACTGATGAACTCTCCAGTTGTCAACCCGCAAGATTTGGCTCTTTTAGCATGGAATCTCTGGAAAGCCTCTTCCGAAGCATCACAGCTCCATGCGCGATTAGCAAATGAGCATCTGCTCACGCAGATTTCCCCAGATCCCTTATTGCTTCTGCTCTTAAAAAATAGTTTAGTTCCCGAGCCAGATTTTGAAGCGCTCTGCCTCACTCTGCGTCGGTGGCTGCTTACTTGGAAGGCAAACGGAGAGCCATTGGATCATCTTTTGCCACTCTTAGAAGCTGTCGCTCTGCATTTTTACTATAGCGGTTATGTAGAACAGATCTCAGTCGATGAGAAGAGGCTGTTAGAGGAGATCAGCAAATATTTTAATCCTTCAGCTCCTGCCGATGTCGCTCTCTATGCCGCTTATGGGCAGTGGCAACTAGAAACTCTTCGTGCGTTAAAGCGACAGCTTCCGGAGCTAGTGCAAGAGCTGGTGACCTGGCCAGAAGAGGAGGAAAAGTGGAAAGCAAAGTTATTAAGCTTAGGGCAAATTAAAGATAAGGTCTCTAAGAAGGTACAAACGCAATATGAGGAGTATCCCTATCCACGCTGGCGCAAACTCACCTATCAGCCGAGGGAGAAGCTGCCACAATTCTTTAAACAGCTCTTTCCTTTTGGTCATTGGGAAGAGCTTCCTGAAAAACCCTCTATCTTGATTGCTGGCTGTGGGACGGGATTGCACACACTATTAACGGCCAGCCGCCTTTTTTATCGCGATTTAACAGCTATCGACCTTAGCTTATCCAGCTTAGCTTATGCAAAGAGAAAAGCAGAAGAGGCATGCTTTGCAAATTTAACCTTTATTCAGATGGATCTGCTCGACCTGCAGCAATTGAATCAATCTTTTGATCTCATCGAATCGACTGGAGTGTTGCATCATATGCAAGATCCGCTAGAGGGATTAAAGGTGTTAACAAGCTGCTTGAACCCAGGGGGCTTGATGCAGATCGGGCTCTATAGCAAAGCTGGCAGGCAAGATTTAGAAGAGGCTAGGCAGCTACTAAAATGGAGGGGAGAACCTCCTTCTCTCGATGAGATGCGACAGGCTCGCCAGGCGTTATTAAACCTGCCTGAGGGGCATCCGGCAAAATTAGGCACACGTTCATTAGATTTTTATTCCGCTTCTGGCCTAAAAGATCTGCTCTTTCATACCCATGAAAAATGCTTTGATCTAATTGAAATCCAAGAGATGTTAAAACAAGCTGGGTTGGAGTGGATCGGATTTGAGTGGATCCATCCTCTAGCACCTCGGCTCTATAGAGAGCGTTTTCCTGGTGACATAAAAATGGATCTAATCAACAATTGGCACCTCCTTGAACAAGAATATCCAGAAATTTTCATGGGGATGTATCTCTTTTGGGTAAGAAAATGGCGCCCTTAATCTTATGGCTGCTTCCAATCACACTTTTTTTAACCATTGCCCCCTTTACCCCTGCTTGGGATATGGATTTAGCCCATTTTTTTTATCGGGATGGACATTTCCGCCAAGATGCATTTTACACCTTTATTTATCGCTATGCGACTTGGCCGGCTTTTTTTGCGGGAGGCATGAGTTGTCTTTTATTAGCACTCAGCTTTTATAAATCTGAGTGGATAAGATGGAGGAGGCCAGCAATCTTTCTGCTCTCTGTTTTGATTCTATTTGAGGGGCTGGTTGTTCATAATCTTCTGAAAAACCAGTGGGGACGGCCTCGGCCAAAGCAGGTGATTGAATTTGGTGGAGATCAGCCCTTTCGTCCCTTCTACTCTCCAAATTTCCATGCAACAGAGCGCGCCCGCTCTTTTCCTTGCGGCCACTGCGGCATGGGATTTTACTTTATGTCACTAGCCTGGTTGGGATGGAAAAAGCGATCTAAGCCACTGCTGTGGAGTGGTGTTGCCCTCGCTGTTGGACTGGGCTTTTTGCTCTCCTGGACCCGTATAGCCCAGGGAGGCCACTTTTTCAGCGATATCTTAGGTTCGCTTTTAGTATTGTGGTATGGCGTGCTGCTTAGCGACCGCTGGATCCTCTCTTCTCACTCCTCTAACTCCTCGGAATCTGGCTCAAACTCCTCGAGCTTTTGAAGGCGGCGGCCTGAAATAACCCGTGCCAGAGAGAGGCACCAGGCAATAATAATGTAGAGCCAAGAGACCAGTGCAAAAACGATTGCGAAGTGGTGCAAGACGCCGTAAAAGATCAAAACAGCAAAGATAACAGTAAAAATTACCTGCTGGAAAGAGACTAAGCGGATATGCAGGCTTTTGATGCTAGGAAACTTCCATAAGCTGACCATAAAATAGCCTAGGATTAGCATGATGGTAAACAGGATCCATCCTCTCGTCGCCAGACTTAATGTAAACAGACTCTCAACCTCTTGCGATGCTAAGAAGAGGTTTGCTGAGACAGCGGCAGCAGCAGCGGCTGGAATGGGTAGCCCGGTAAACGTTTTTTTTCTTAGGGCTGCCTCTTCCTCAGTATCAGTAGATTGAGCAGAGGAGATCATGTTAAAGCGAACAAGACGCAAGACGCCGCAAACGGCGTAAATCATGGCAGCGCTTGTGACACAAAAGGAGATCGTTGACCCGGGGGGTAAAGAGAGAGCCTTTAAGATGATCACGGGCGGGGCGACGCCGAATGTAATCGCGTCGGCTAAAGAGTCAAACAGTCCGCCAAATTCACTTTCGGCTTTGATTGCTCGAGCAATAGCGCCATCTAAAACATCGGCTAAAGCAGCTAACAATAAAATTCCTGCCGTAGCCATCAACGTTTGTAGTGTGGCCTCTCCCGGATTTGTCATGTTCATTTTGAAGATAACAAATAGCCCGCAAGATAAACCAAAAGCAGTTACCACATTGGGTAACAGGTGAACTTTATTTTTAATACGATTTTCCATCTGATCCAGCCTCTTCTCAAATAGCTGCTATAGTAGGCTTTAATACTAATCTCTGCAAGTTCTAGTCGTGTCGCGTAGGCTTTAGAGGTAATTGCAAAATTAAAAAAGGGACTTCAAAATTGTTGTG
>CAZZJE010000119.1:0-6453 GCA_964654295.1 uncultured bacterium
GTAAACATTCAGTCACTAGTAAAAAATATAAAGTACATCACTGTTCGTCTAAAGATGGTTTTTAGAATATGCAACACAGAGGCACAAAGTCTCAAAGACACGAAGAAATACATTTTAAATGACACTGTTTAAACAGTTTAATCGTTTATCTTCGTGTCTTTAAGATTTTGTACCTGTGTTGAATCAATAAAAGTAACTTTTTGTTAGGTAACTGAACTTACGTCGAAGCGAGCAAAAAGCGGCGACAAGTCGCCGCGCTCCAAAAAAAGTTTTTACAAGTTTTTCTGAATATAATCGGCAATTGCTTCAGCGGTTTTTTGCAGATCCTTCTCGTCATGCACCGTTGAAACAAACCAAGCTTCATATTGCGAAGGAGGAGGTAAAATTCCTTGGGCCAGCATCACTTTGAAAAAATCTGTAAAACGCTTAAGGTCTAACTCTTCCGCATCTTCCATCGTGTTAACGCTCTTTTTTCCAAAAAAGAGGGTAAACATCGAACCGCATCGCTGGAGACAAGCGTTAGCACTCTTTTTCTTGATCGCCTCTTCAATTGGATCCGTAATCAGACGCGTTTTTCTTTCCAATTCAGCATAGACCCCCTCTTTTTCTAACATCAATAGAGCCTGCAGTCCTGCTTCCATAGCTACTGGATTACCAGAGAGGGTTCCGGCTTGATAAACGGGTCCTAGAGGAGCTAATAGATCCATGATCTCTGCTCTTCCTCCAAATGCTGCAGCTGGGAATCCTCCTCCAATGATTTTAGCTAGGCAGGTGAGATCAGGAACAATTCCATAGAGAGATTGTGCTCCTCCATAAGCAACTCTAAAGCCTGTCATCACCTCGTCAAAAATCAACAGAGCACCATGGCGTGTTGTCTCTTGGCGTAAGGCCTTTAAAAATTCAGCTGTTCCTGGGACAACTCCCATGTTTCCTGCCACTGGCTCAACTAAGACAGCTGCAATCTGGCCGGCTAGCTCAGGGTCAGCAAAGCAGCGTCTCACAGCTTCCACATCATTAAAAGGCAAACAGATTGTTTGGCTAACGAGGCTATCGGGCACGCCAGCCGAAGAGGAGGTCGGCGTATGACCTAAGAGCCCTGAGCCTGCTCGGACAAGCAATCCGTCGCTATGGCCATGATAGTTTCCACTAAACTTTACGATACGCTGGCGCCCAGTAAAGCCTCTAGCCAAACGTAAAGCACTCATTGTGGCTTCCGTTCCTGTGGAGACAAAACGAATTTTTTGGATAGAGGGCATCGCTTGGCAGATTTTAGATGCCAAACGCTCTTCTATTGCGGTTGTTAAACCAAAAGTTGTTCCCATAGCCAGGCGACGTCGAGCAGCCTGCAGAATGAGTGGGTGTGCATGTCCATGGATCAACGCTCCCCATGAGCAGCAGTAGTCAATGTAAGAGTTTCCATCAATATCATAGAGACGAGCCATCGTTCCTGATTCAGCAATAATAGGGGTTGGCATCTCAAGACCTTTAAAAGCTCTTACAGGAGAATTAACTCCACCAGGGATCACTTTGCAGAGGCGTTCGTATGTTTCGTTAGATTTTAAGCGTTTGTGCATGTCCTCTCCTTAAGAAAGACTAATTTGTATCTGTATCGGCAATAATCGGCTATAGGATCCACAGAATGAGCAAATTTTTCAATCAGAAACTATTCTAACTCTGCCTAGAGCCTATCCTAACTCCTCGTGCCGCTGTATGCATCTGATGACCCCATGTCGCGGAATTGGGCAAGGTGACAGACAATTTCCAAGTGTGCTATGCTTCTAGGCAACTTATTTCGTCAAAGGATCAATCATGAACGACAAAGCGGGAGATCTAGTCTCCAACCGCCGTGCGCTTCACAACTATGAAGTATTAGAGAGCTGGGAAGCAGGCATGGTTTTGACGGGAACAGAAATCAAATCTCTTCGTGACCACGGCGGCAGCTTGCAAGATGCCTATGTTCGAATTTCTGATCGCGAAGCATGGCTCATTAACTGTAGCATTGCTCCCTATCGCTTTGGCAATGTCTATAATCACGCTGAGCGTAGAGAGAGAAAGTTGCTATTGCATCGCAATGAACTTCTCAAGCTTCAAAGTGCCACTCAAGAAAAGGGATTAACGATTATTCCACTCTCCATTTACCTTCGAAAAGGAAAAGCTAAAATCAAGATTGCTTTGGCAAAAGGGAAAAAGGCCATTGATAAACGCGATTCCATTCGAGAGCGCGATGAAAACAGGTCGATTGCACGGGCAATGCGACGCGATTTCGATTGAAAAATGAAAGATAGTTGGCGATGGCACGCATTCGCATTGTAGGCGTTGGACAGACAAAAGAGCGCTGGTTAGAGCTAGCACTGGAAGAGTATGAGAAACGTTTAAAAGCTCATCTGCCTATCGAATGGATATGGGTAAAAAATGATGAGCAGCTGATGCGGCAGATTGAAAAAGAGCGCCTAGTCATCTGTCTCGACCCCAAAGGCCAGGAGATGACTAGTGAAGAGTTGGCTGCTTTTCTACAGAAAAAGCTGGAGCAGTCGGGAGCGCTCTTAACTTGGGTGATTGGAGGCCCAGATGGGCTACCAGCTCGCTTGAGAGAGCACTATCCTTTAGTCAGCCTCTCCAAACTCACTTTAACCCATCAGTGCGTTCGCTTACTCCTCGTCGAACAGATCTACCGCGCCAATGAAATTTGGCGCGGATCACCCTATCACAAGTGAGAAGAGGAGGGTTTCTCTTCTAATGCCGCACGAAAATAGAACATAGCACCCTGAATGAGAGCAGCTCCAATTGCAACATCGATAGTGCCGCGGATCTCTTCGGAGACACCAAAGAAACGCATAAGCATCCCAAGGGAGATCATTAACATAATCAGCGCTAGATAGGGCCAGCTATAGAGTTTATATAAGGCAACGGGTTCAGGATGCGACCTTAAGCGACGAACCACTCGCTGAGCAGAGCGTGACAAGACATAACGTCCTTTATAGAACCCGATCATTAAAGCGATTGCGATCAGAGCCACAGCAGCACTTTCATACTGACCGAACAGATTGGCTAAGGTCCGCAAGATTGGCCGGTCTGCTCCAGTGGGTAAGCTATCTAAGATAAGATGAAGGCCGAGTTGGAGTAAAAAAACTCCAATCGCCAACCAGAGAATCCCTGACAAAATAATCAAACTTTTATGGCGAAAATGTAACATCTGTAAGACTCCTTAGTCGGTTGAATTAGAGAAGATAACAGGTGAGCTAGGGAAATAGCAAGAAACCCTTTTTTTATTGCTAATAATTGTCGGGTTTGACACTTTGTACAAGGCAGTTTTACGAAAAAAAAGTGCTTGCAGATCGTTTAAAGAGTCAAAGTAAATTTTACTCTTTAAACGATCTGCAAGCATTTGGATTTGTTTGACTTAACCTTCAAAATTGCTATAAATAAAACCTTTCTTCAAATCAATCTCTATTTAAGGAGAGAGACAGAGACTTTATGATGAATTTTCCCGTTGCATTCGTGCGTTCTATTTTTTTCATGCTGACTATTGTTACTACCGCTCTTCTCGTAGTTCAAAACTCCTCTTCTCTTTCAGCCATGTCAATTTTAATAGGAGTCTTAGCTGGTATTGCCGTTGCAGGAGCTTTATTAAGCTTAGAATTTCTTTTTAAACGGACATCAATTCGTTTGCTTAACCTAGTGACTTTAGGCCTTTTCTTTGGCTATCTTCTAGGTTCGGCTATCCATCTTCTCATCTTCACTATTTTAGAAGCTGCTCAAATAGATGGAACTCATGAAGTTGCGCTTATCACGACATTATGCATCTATTTATCTAGTTGCTATACAGCCCTGCAGTTAACCTTTAACGCTGCAGAAGAACTTTATCTCAGTATTCCCTTTATTCGTTTACGTCCGACAGCGCAGAAGAAGCGCGACTTAATCGTTGACTGTTCCGCTTTAGCAGACAGCCGCCTTATTGACTTGGCAAACTCAGGTTTGCTGGACAGCCAGCTTATTATTCCTCGTTTTGTTTTGCATGAACTCTATCTGCAATCGGAAGAGAGCGATGAAAGCTTACGCCACCGTGCGCGTCGCGCACTGGATGTCGTAAAAAAGTTGGAAAGCTCGCCCTCCTTAGGCTTGCGCTATTCAGATAGCGACTTTAGCGATATCAAGGAGAGCTGCGCTAAACTCATTCGTCTGGCCCGTTTTTTGGATAGCAATATTCTGACTGCCGATGCCAACCGACTCGATCAGAGTGGGGCGGAAGAACTGCGTATTATCGACTTACATCGCCTCTCCAAAGCTCTAAAGCCGATCACACATTCGGGAGAACTTCTTAACGTTAAGGTGCAGCGCTATGGAAAAGAGCCGCGCCAAGGAGTTGGCTATCTAGAGGATGGCACGATGGTAGTTGTTAACGGTGGAGCCGAGCATATTGGCGAGACCATTCGAGCTCAAGTGCTCTCTGTCAAGCATACCTCTTCAGGCCGTATGATCTTCTGCAATGCAGTGTTATCAGGATTGGAAGAGCTAGATGAAGAGCATCGAGTAGCGAAGCGGGATCCTGAGGCTCTGCTAAGTTTAAAATAAGTTTTAACATTTGGAGTGCGGCGACTTGTCGCCGCTTTTTGCTCATCTCGACTTGTCGAGATGTTGGGATACCAGAAAATGAGTGACTATGATCCTAGGAATAGGCTGTGATATCATTGAAGTTGTGCGAGTAGACAAACTCATCCGCAGCTACGGAGCGCACTTTTTAGACCGTCTCTTTTCCTCTCAAGAGCAATCCTATTGCAACAGCCAGCGACAGGCAGCACAGCATTATGCCGGACGCTTTGCAGCCAAAGAGGCCATTGCCAAGGCATTAGGCACTGGATTTGGAGCGCATCTTAGCTGGAGGGATTTGGAGGTTCTGAAAGATGCGCAAGGAAAACCAATTGTACTCCTCTCTTCAAAAGCAAACAGTCGTTTTGACGCTCCTCATATCCTCTTATCGATCAGCCATTGTACTGAGTATGCCACAGCATTTGCTATCTGGCAGCGAACAGCAACTTGAGTTTGATGAGCTGCAAGGGCCGAAGGGATAAATAACTGAAAGCATTAAGGTATTGGCCCGGCTCGGATAGTTTTTGGCATAGAGACGATAGGAGTAATCGATGCTAAAATAGGCTGTCTCATTCCAAAAATAGGTGTAACCTGTTCCAATATCGATTGATTGATGGTGAATGCTTCCATAGCTTTTAAATTCATTTAAACAGCAAGGAAACGAACGACTTCCTAAGCCCCACAAAGTATTCACATATAGACGCCACTGGGCACAGTCCCAGTAGTTTTGCTCCCATACACTCTGGGTACGAACCCAAGGGGAACCTCGGTCAGCAATCCCTATAGCTAAAACATTCCACCAGCGACAGGTCCAAAATCGATCCCACGAATATTCTCTTCCAAAAGAGAGATGCGCTTCTGTTTCAAAGCTGCCATGATGAAAAGAGCCAGGATCATGATCCGCATTCTTAAAGACGGGAATCACTGTCACTCCGACAGCAGAACTTAAGGTGTCGTCAGGAATCCCATTCGCCCAAAAGTATCGAGCTGTTAGCCGTAAGCTGTCGAAACCAAACGACTGCTCATGCGTTCTAGCCAAAAGAGCTTCGGCCTCTAAGCTGACTAGGTCAAGAGCCCCCACTTCCATGCCTAAGTTGAGAAAATTATTAAATGAAGGCTGACTTCTGTTTCCACATTCTGCATTAATTGTCTGATAATATTGAGTGATTAAATCGGCATGAGGCAGAAAAAGAAGCGTTGAAGTTGGCCAGGGCCTTAAATCGGTTGCATAGCCAAAAATAGACAAGCAGCTAAGTAGTGCGATGAAAGAGCGTGTCAGGCCAACTGTCAGATGCATTAATCGATTAATCCCTTCTCCGCTAGGACGCGTTCAACTTCCATTGCAGCCATGCAGCCAGATCCAGCAGCAGTGATGGCTTGCCTGTAGACATGATCTTGGACATCGCCTGCAGCAAAAACCAGCTCTAAATTGGTTCGACAGGTGCCAGGCTGCACTTTGATATAGCCATTGTCATGTAGATGAATTTGCCCCTTTAAAAACTCGGTATTGGGCATATGTCCGATGGCGAAAAAGAGACCGCCGGCAGGACGCTGCTCCTCTTTCTTCGTAATCACGTTTTGAATGGTGACATTGCGCACAACAGAGTCCCCTTCTACTTTTGTAACCACACTATCCCACAAAATCTCTACTTTTGGATGCTTAAGCAAACGATCTTGCATGATTTTAGAGGCTCTGAGCTCATTACGGCGATGGACGACATAGACTTTGGAGGCAAATTTTGTCAGGTAGAGAGCCTCCTCTACAGCTGTATCACCGCCACCGACGACATAGAGATCTTTATTTCGAAAAATGGGCATGGCGCCATCGCAGACAGCGCAAGCAGTGACCCCTTTTTGCCAAAACTC
>CAZZJE010000119.1:6463-7796 GCA_964654295.1 uncultured bacterium
GGAATCAGCAGGCGTTTGGCTGTAGCCCCAGTGGCAATGATGACAGAATCGGCTAAAAAGACATTTTTTGTTCCCATGACGAGGTAGGGATGGCTATTGAAATTGATGTGATTGACATCTTCTGTTAAAATTTGGGTTCCAAACCGCATCGCTTGCTGGCGGCAACGATTCATCAGTTCAGGTCCGGCGACACCATCGGGGAAACCCGGGTAGTTTTCAACCTCTGTGGTCGTCATCAGCTGTCCTCCCGAGGGACCGCTAAAAAAGCCTTCGAATAAGACGGGGGCAATGTTCGCGCGAGCAGCATAGATGGCAGCTGTATATCCAGCCGGACCAGATCCGACAATGACTAATTTAACGCGTTTAAAATCAGAAGAAGAGTGATCCATGGAAAAGAACCCTTTTGCTATTAACCCAAGTATTCATTATCGCAGAGAAACGAAATTGCGTCTAGTCTAGATCAAAAACAAAAGATTTGAAAAACAATGAACTTAAAGCTTATCTCAAGAATCTTATCCTTAATTTTCCAAACGGTTACCGTTTCCTTATTTGTAATAACCCCTAACTTCTTATGTGGAATTGAACAAATGCCTTCGCAAACAACCGGAACGATTATCCTTTTAAATGGTCCTTCGGCTGCAGGCAAAAGCAGCATTCAGAATGAACTACAAAAGCAATTCCAGCATCTATACCTAAAAGCTGGGATCGACACATTTTTTGATGCCTTAATTGCTGAGCCTGATCTCTCCAATTTTGAACAGACCAAATCTTTTGCCCAATATACGCCGGATGGAGTGCTAATCCGAAAAGCCACTTTATCAAAAGATGCAGAGGGCTTTCCGATTGTTCCGCTTGAAATTGGACCGGCAGGCGACAAAATTATTTCAGGAATGCACTCTGCCATCGCGGCTTATGGAGAGAGAGGAAACAATATGGTCGTCGACTATATTTTGTATAAACCTGAATGGCTGCCAGACTTAGTCCAAGCCCTTAAAAATAATAGAGTCTATCTCATTGGAGTCAAGGCGCCATTAGAGGTTTTGGAAGAGCGAGAGAAAAAGAGAGGGACCTCTCCCGTAGGTCATGCAAGAAGCCATTATCACACTGTGCATCAAGGCATGCTATACGATTTAGAAATGGATGTGTCCCATATGACTCCGGAGCAGAGTGCCCGAAAAATCATCGAGTTTATTGAAACACATCCAGACCCTACCGCTTTAAAGAGGTTAACTGCTTGCAGGCTAAAGAGATAATTCAAAATTAAAAGGGACTTCAAAATGTTGTCTTATGAGGCCCAACGGGCAGGCACAATGCCTCTAAATCTTACCTATAT
>CAZZJE010000120.1:0-7760 GCA_964654295.1 uncultured bacterium
CTCTTTGGTTAGAGGAAGATTGTTGTCTAAGAAACTTTGCAGAGCTGGCTGCATCTTTCCTGTGGCATAGCGTCTAAACGACCCTTGATAGCCCTCTAGCTGATCTGCGATGGGTTTATGAGTGGAAGCTAGTTGTGCAGCCAATATCGGAACGATATGCTCCATATAGGTATCTTGGCTCATTGAAGTCTGTTCGTTTTTATGCAGCTGAACGACATCGGAAATTGAGGGCTCTCCGGGCAATGTTTTAACTTTGAGAGAAGAGCTTGTCATAAGTTCATAGACACTCTTTACCAACAAGTTATGAGAAGCATGGATGGGAACGCTCTCCCCTTCTGGAAAATTTACCTCTTGCAAGCATTCTAAAATAAGATCGACCTCATCTAGCAGCCCATCGGCTAAAAAAAGATCGACAACAGGAGCTAAGAGAAAGAGCTTATGATTGGCAATTGTTAAACGACCTCTAATGTCTTGAACCTGCTCGCCTCTCTCAATACCCTTGGCTTTGAGAGCCTCTAGCTCCTCATGGAGACGCTTGATTTTGCGGCTTTGAGATAAGAATTCCAATTCAAAGCATTGGATTGTTGTGGCGCTAATCACAATGGGTTCGCCATTCTCTTTCGACTTAACAAGTAGTTCGTGCACCTGTTTAATTTTGTAGGGAGTGAGCTCTTCTCGTCTAAGGTTAAGGGCTGAAACTTGCTTATGAAACGCCTGAGCCATTGATTCGCTAAAGTTAATTTTAACCGTTTCAAACAGCCATTCTGGCACAATAAAGAGAGCTAAGTTCTTTTTCTTTTGAGCCGTTAAATAGAGCACGATGGTTGCGATGACAGAGGTTTTTCCTCCGCCCATGATCAGTTGGATGACGATGTCTTTAAATTTTTCTGGGTCATTTTCGCTTAGCTCCATCATCTCTTTGATGAGCTGGAGCTGCTTTTCAAAAGGGATTAAGCCCGTTTCGCCAGCGAAGACGCGCAGAACGACTTCGTCCTCTTTAGCGAAGGTATCAAAGTAGTATTTAGAACTTAATTCTCCCTCAAGTTTTTGGCATAGGTAGCGCCGTGTCGGATCTGACTCTGCTTGGATGGCTCCAATATCTTTTAATGTCGATATGAGACGTAGCAGTTGTGCTTCATAAGACTTTAGATCGCATACTTCAAGAGTCTCTTTGGCAATCTCTTTGATTTCAGGCTCTGTTAACTGCTCATTTTTCAATAGGTAGTGGCGCTGGTCTAGGGATAGGAGAGCATCGATACAGTCGTTAAAATCGAGTGCCTTTTTAGCTTTTCCGCCTAAGCGAGCAAGCTCTGCCTGCCGTTTTAGATCTTCTCGACTTAAACGGTTGGCTTTACTAAGCAAAAGAAGCTCTCTGCTTTTACGGTTTGAGCTCACTTGTTTCAGTTCAGCTTCAACGGACGCAAGAAGAGTAGAGCAGCTAGTGGAACTAATGGTAAAGTGGATTTTGCTCTCATTTTGGCTTTTACCAGCATCGTAATCTTGCTGAAGAAGCTCTAAATCCTTTTTGACTGCATCGCGATAGCTCTCTTCTCGTGTCGAAAGAAGAGTTGGATCAAATGTGAATGAAAAGTCTTTATAGTCGACAGAAGCTTGATTGGAATCTTCTTTTAAGAATTGCTGCTTCCAATTTTCTAGTGTTTGCCATCGAGTAGAATTCTCTTGATGCTCGATTGGCAATGGAATAGGGAGTTGTGCAATCCCTTGAATATCTTTTTTATGATTATCAACTAAAGGCTCACTCTGGATTGGATAGCGACAGCTCCCTGCATGTGAGGGTCTCGATAATCCTTTTTCGTTCCAATTTTCACCTAGAGACTGAAGAGTGGGAAAGCTGTTGTTGTATGAAACTAAATCATTGTAGGTCGAGTAGACAGCTTTTAAAAAGAAAAACTTTTCACGGTTGGAAGCTGTGTCACAGTCGATAGGTTCAGGGAAATACTCAGGACGCATTAAAATCATAATCATCAAGTCAAGTTGCCATGACTTATCTGATAAAGCCTCTTGACGCCAAGAGATTAGACGGTAGAGCATCTCTTTTTTGGCTGCAGCGCTCCCCTGCTTTGCAATATGATAAGCTTCTGTAAATAGACGGCCATTGTAGCATACTTGCAGATAGGAAGGTGGCTGTGTGTATTGCTTGGATGATATCCCTGTAGTCAGCCAGTTAACGACTTGAGGCAGCTTGATGTCACATAAATTTTTATCATGCTGATATTTATCTAATGCCTCTTCATAGGAGGTGTTGCTCTCCCATGCAGTGGAAAGACCGGTCCATCGCTTATTTTCTCTGTCAGATTTTGTTTTATAAACATAACATCCTTCAAAAGGTGGTGTGCTATCCAAATTCAAATCTTTTAATAGAACGTTTAAATTGAAACTTCTAAAGTATGCTCCGGGTTTGTCCGGGTCTACTTTGGCTGTTCTTACGGCTTGAGAAAAGAGGTGAATATTTGAGTATATTTTTTTTTGTAAAACAGAGAGATGGCGTGCAACTTTAGGAAGAAGGCCTCGAATTTCTTTTTGAAGAGATGGGGCCTCGTTAATTTGAACCTGTGCTTCTGCACAAATCTTAGAGAATAGATTTATTTCCTCCTCTCTATCCATGCGGCATTCCGCCGAGATATTATTCAGAGAGTTTACAAGAGCCACGCTCTCTTTTAATATAGAAATAAATTTATCCTGATCATCAAAATAGCTTCTGATGGCTTCTTTAGACTGTTTATCTTGTTCGCGGATTCTTAAAGAGAGAGCATGTAAACGTACCATCTTAGCGTCGGGATGATCTTCGCCTAAGGGAAGCTCTTCAATAAGGCTGAGAACCTTTATTGAGATTTCATTGAGTGATTCTACCGATTTCAAGCTTCTCAATAATGCAATTGCCTGTTCATATTTCTTTTGGGAGAAATAGATATAGGCGAGAAAGAGTTTGCCTTCTAAAGAGGTTGGTTTGACTTGACCATCTTCTACATGATAGACAAAGTATTGAAAGAGACCCTGCTGCTCAATAAACTTTTCTTGGGGGGGAATAAGAGGTTTTTTGTTGTAAGTTAATAAGAAACCATCTGCAACAGGAATTTTTAATCCAAAGATTTCTTGAAAAGGAACTAATAACTTCCCGTCTTTTTTGCCATCGATTGAAGAGAGGTATAAATAGTTTTCTATGGTTCCTAAATAGTTTTTAGGCATTTCTTTAGGAATCATGTAGCTACGGTTTTCAGTCCAAATGAGATTTCCCTGCTTATCTGCTTGAAAGTGCAGAGGATTGCCATCTAGCGAAGCATAGCGTGGAAAGTGGAGCTTGGTTAACTTTCCATCTACGTTTCTAAATGTTAAAATTTGCCTTGCCTGCTCAAAGTTGTTCAATCCGCTAATATTTGTTAGATAGGTTGCATCGAGATAGTCGGCTTGAAAACCATCTGCTTTGGGAAGCCTTTGATTGGGTAGAGCTTCATAGATCACTCCTGCATCAGTTGTGACGTAGACAATTTTTTGATCTTTAAGAGTTGTCAAGTAGCCTGTTATTTCCCCTTGAGGAGTCTTTAGATAGGAAAAGTGATCGATTGGAACCCAATAGGCATGGTCATCACATAGAGGCTGAGGAAAACTGGTAAGTCTGGTAAGTTTAGATGTGGGCTGATATTCACACCATTGTTTGTCGAAGAGGCGTTGAATGACATAAGTCGAATCGCTTTTAATTAGCCTAAATGTGCCAAATTGAGAGTGGTTAAATGTGATATTTCCTTGACCGATTGAGCGATAAGAGAGCTTTTCTCTGTTTGAAAAAAGCCTTTGAAAGTCGGGCTCGTTTTCCCAAGGGCAGGAGGCATCGATTCCTTCAATTAAGCCACTCTCTCCATAGACAACTCCTTTTGCTAAATTGATTTTCCAGGAATCGCTTGACAGGTAGGGCCAGCCTTGGCCGCCATCTATCTTCCAAGCCATTTTTAAAGCTGTTTCCTCTGGCAAAAAATTTAAATGGCTAAATAGCTTTTGACCCAGCTGACGGCAAAAATCTGGGTCATTTTGAGCTTTTTGGCCTAGACGAGAGGTCTCTTCGATCGCAAACTTTTTAGCCGCTTCGATAGCAATGTTGGATTTCCATTCGTTACTCTGTGCTGGATATAACTGGTAAATAATCCAACTTGCATACATCTCTGCATAGTCATCGCAAGTAGGCTCGGGTTTTAAGGAGTAGAAAAGAAAGCGGTAGAAGTGAAGTGTTGCCTTCTCTTTTTCATTTATCTCCTTTTTATTCAACCAGCGATTAACTTCGGCTAATACATTAAACCGGTTGGCCTTATCGAAAGAGCCAGCATCGTTTAAGTATTTGGCTAAATAGTAGCTGAACTCGAAGAAAAAGATTGCGCCATCTAGACCATCTTTAGAATTATTGAAATGGTTTAAGCCCGTAGTCACAAACTTCTTGGCATTCTCAAAGAGAGAAGAGTCTTTTAAGATAAGCTCCCCGGCACCTAAAAAATTCTTTTCAGAGTTGTTTTTAGAATTTACTTCGAAAGGCGAACGGAAGAAGAGGCGGTAGAAAAGACCTTGTAGAGAGGGATCTTTTAGCTCTTCGATCTCTTTAAAAGCTTCATAGATCATTTGATTGGGTGCTAGTTCCCATTGAGAAAGAGTTCGTCTCCATCGCTCTAGCAACGTCTCTTCTTTTAAGCAAAGCTCTTTTAAGGTGTTGCCTTCAGCAATTTTTTGTTTCCAATCTTTTTTATTTCGATGAGCCTCTTCTGCGGAATAAAATTTTTGATGTGTCTCATTTAAAGGTCGGTGGAGAGCTAAAGCCTCCTCTTGAAGCTCATCGCTTTGTTTGTTGGCTGACCCCTTTCCTTTTATAACAGCGCCTCGATAGTTAAACTGATCACGTTTACATTCAATTTTGCGTCCATGCTCTATTTCTCTACCATGCAATAGTTCTCGGCTAAGATGCGTCATGCGGCGTAGGCTATTGAGATAAGCATAGCCAAATCTTCTATAGAGGTTATATTTAGATTCATCCTTTTCAAGATCTAGGATGGCTGCCTCCATTACCATGGTTTGCCCAGTGGACAAGGGAAGATTAACTTTTTCTTGAGGCTCATCAGGTTCCTTCGTATCACAACGAGGGATGACAACCCCTTCGCCAAAGGGATTCTGAGGTTTTTGACTCTCTACACGCTTTGGATCTTCCTGCCAAGCTATCAGCCTTGCCTGATAGGCTTGATAAGCGATGGAGTCTTGATATTTTTTTTGCCAAGCAGCATATTCTGAAGCCATTTTTTCAAAGTCTTGTTTAATTTGATCTAAACTTAACTCTGGCCAATGGCGATGGATGAGATCGTTCACCTCTTTTTTTAGACTCTCATCCTCTTCAATAAGGGCTTTCCAATATCGCCCATTTGCTGGAGACTCCTCGACCTCATCTTTTGCGATTATCGTTGTGTTTTCATTTTTAAAGAGGATCGGAGCGGGGCTTCCTATTTCAGATGGGAGAGCATTAAATGTTTCAAAGTAGTGAGCCGCCGCCTGAACACGTTCAAACTCCAGTCTTGAGTGGTATACAAGTCCCTCCATATGCAGGCAGTCTCTGTAGAAGGGAATAGAGTAGTTATATAATTGGGCGCTTGGAAGAGTATGGTTTTTGCTTTTGTCAATTTTAAGCGCTAGAAAATGGATAAGTTGCTGTAAAGGAAGGAGAGTGGCATAGCGTCTTGGAATTAGATCTTTAGAGCAGGTTTTTGTATAGAGATGAACAGTTGCCTCTAAATTGTCTAGGCACTTTTCTAACTCAGGAATAGAGAGTTGATCCCAAAAGCCATCATTTGAACTCTCTGTCCATGCAGCTCTTGAAGGAGTTATTGAATGTTTAGGAAGAGGCAGCTGGTCGATGAGGTGTTGGATCTGGATATTGACAATAGGAGCGTTTGCCTTATCATTGGCAAGTTGGCGGCTATCTGCTACTAGTTTCTCTAGCGTAGAGACGGTAGCATGTGGATCTTGCAAACTGATCTTTAAGGTGAGATCGGGCAGGGGCTGCTTGGATACAGCCGGAGAGCGCTTGAGTTGAGCACTCACTGCTGGCGACTTTCTTCTGTTAGATCGCTGTTTACTAATATTTAAGCTCTCAAGAGAAGAAGTGTCTGTTTTGCTGGCTTTTTCTAGTTCTATTTTGGCTTCGCATGTTTTCACTTCATCTAGAACATGGTGAGCAGTGGCAACAGCTTTTAGAGCCAGGTCTTTAGAAATTAAGGCTCCATATCCATGATAGCCTTCGGTTAGTTTGGCAGTACGGCGAAGAAGTTTACGGGAGATCTGATCAAGCAGACGGCGGCAGAGCTCTCCTTGTTTACTATTTTCCCTTATCTCCTTTTGCCACTCTTGATAGCAGGTGATGAGTAGGCGTAATTTGATATGAAACATAATCTGTTTATAGAGACCAAGATGGGTCGTATGTTTGCGTATCCATACTTTCGTTGAAGAGGGAACACAGGTACCGCCCCGCTGACCCGTCACAGCGCCATAGGATTCTAAAGGAACGGACACACGGTGAGATTCGAGATAATCGAAGGCTTTGAGCACATGTTCTTGGTCCACCTTTCGATCGGTATCCCATTTAGCAAGAGCCGTAAGTTCGATAAGTTTTTGAATAAAAACGGGACGATTGATTCCATCTTCATTCATTAAGAGAATCGATTCGGGAACATCTTTATAATGGACGACAGGTTTGAGACATGTTTTAGATCCGGCGTAAAGGGCATCTGTTAGTTGGTAACCTGTAGAGGTGTAGGTGAATAGATCAAAATGACCGTTTTCTAGTCTAGTGACCTCGCATATTAGAGCGTGGCTGTCTCCTCCGCCCACATTGTGCCAACCGCTACAAAAGGAGTAAGATTCAGTCGGTTTTAAAGAGAAAATTTTATTTGCATACTTGTTTGAGAGAGCAACTAATTGAAATTCGTCGGCACGCCCATTCCTTAAATCGGTAATCTCTTGGCTGAACTCTTTAAGTTGTCCGATTCCGTCTATTAAATGCTTAAGAACGCCCCCTTCCTGACTTGTTTTTTCTTCTAACCTTTCATACAGGCCATTCAATGCCCATTCCCAGACTGTAAAATTGGGTAGAGGACATAAACCGTCCAGCTCTGGAAAGGTTGCGGTTGCTTTTCCTCCGGTAATTAACCCTCCCCCTAAAAAATTAGCTGCAATGTTTGTAAGGGCTTCCGTTCGGTTAGCACATTGTGTTAAGAGAGGTAAATTATCTGGTAGACCCTCTTTAAAAGGGTGCAATAGTAGGGAGTTGGCAGCAAGTTCCTCTTTTGTCAATAGGGTTTTATCGAAAGAGGAAATTCCATTTTTTTCAGAGAGCTTAAGCTGTTGTCCTAATTGAGTGATAAGCGGCTCAATTTGAGAAGAGATGGACTCAAGATTATCTACCTCAACACTTTGCTTAATTGGAATTGTCTTAACAAGAGGATTTTGGGAACAAAATATGTAATCTTCAGCCATGTTCATTAACCTATAAATTTGGCTAAAAACATATAGAATAATTGTTAATTTATAATTAAGACAAAGGGAGGCAGGATTTAAACAATTTGATGTTCAAGCAACAAGGAAAGAATAAAGATTTAACCCGTTCAATAGACTTCTTGCAAAAGTCGTAACTATTCAGGTCATCCCGTTTGCTTCGCAAACAAAAATTAAAAAAGGGACTTCAAAATTGTTGTGTGATGAGGCCCAACGGGCAGGCA
>CAZZJE010000121.1:0-7751 GCA_964654295.1 uncultured bacterium
AGACTCGTTAATCTTTTTCTTCCATGTTTGAATCGCATCATCTGGCAGATACATATCGGTTATGATTACCTCATCCCCAATGCATATATCGCTATAATGTTTTTGAGGATCTTTTAAGTAAGCTTTTTCAATCGCTGCTTGCATGTTTTGCTCTTCACAAACGAAGCCCAACTTATAATAAAATAGGGCCGCATTGCCGACTGTAAAAAGTTTGACTCTTCCTGCCAAGCCAGTTGCAAGGCTTTGCTCAACTGTAAATTGGATTAAAGCTGAGCCTAGCCGAAAGCTATTTGGAGGGCTGAAGACATCGAGTCTGCAGATATGGACGGCATCGTTATTTGCATACCTTAAAACAAGCCATCCCACGTTTTGATCGCAAAAATAGGTTCCATCTGATTTTTCTTTAATTTCAAAGGGAGCAAAAATATGCCAGGCTGACGACTCTGACTGTCCTAAATTTCTTAAGTCAAACAACTTTTCCTGGTTTTCATGAAATAATTTAAAGCAGCAAACGGGTTTAAAAAGTTTGCTAAAGTGCGCTTGTTTAGCGGGTATGTCGACAAGGGCTAAATGATTGGAAAGATTTTTTTTCTGAATCTGTTGATATTTCTTTTTTTCCTCTTCAGTAAGAGTCTTGAGACAATATTTTCTTTCATAGATCCGTTCACTGGGAGTGCGAGGCCTGGTTAAGGATTCTGCTAAACCTAAGCTGGATGATTTAGGAGTGAGTGAAGCACAACTAGCCATTTAACGCATATACCTCTAATGAACAGAAATTAAGCCGTCAACGCGCGCGCTCTTTGTTCTCTCGCCATTATAGAATTGATTAAAAGCAGTTAAAACGCTCTTAATCTCTTCTCGACTGATACCTAAATGGGTGACAAGACGGATGACTTCTCCGGGAAAAACAAGGACTCCAGCCGATTTTAAATAGGAAGGTAGGGCGACTTTTCCAATAGGCCCTACATCGATGAAAAGCATATTCGTATGGACTTCTACTTTTCCTTGAAGTTGCTCAATCTGCTCTAGACCTTTTGCAAGGATGAGTGCATTTTTATGATCTTCAGCTAATCGTTGCACATTATTTTCTAAGGCATATAGGCCTGCAGCTGCTAATATACCCGCTTGCCTCAAGCCGCCTCCTACCATCTTTCTTAGGCGTCTAGCCTTTTCAATGAAATTGAAACTACCACAAATAAGGGATCCGACAGGTGCACCTAATCCCTTTGAAAGGCAAAAAGTCACAGAGTCAAAATACTTGGTGATTTCTATCACAGGAACGCCAAGTGCTACGGCAGCATTAAAGATTCGAGCTCCATCTAAATGTGTTTTTAACAGATAGGACTTAGCAAATTCAGATGCAGCTTCTAGATAACTTAATGGAAGCACTCGACCCCCCTGAGTATTTTCCAGTGCCAGGAGCTTTGTTTTAGCAAAATGGGCGTCGTTGGGCTTGATAAGCTTTTCCACTTTATAGAGGTCTAAGCTTCCATCTTGCTCAAAATCGAGTGGCTGAGGATATACCCCGCCTAAGATGCAACTTCCCCCCGCTTCCCAACGAAAAATATGAGACTGACTTCCAGCAATAAATTCCTCACCTCTTTCACAATGCGATAGAACGGAAAGCAGATTGCCCTGAGTTCCTGACGTCACAAATAAAGCAGCCTCTTTTCCCGTTAATTCAGCAGAGTAGGCTTCTAGCTGATTTACCGTCGGATCTTCTCGGAAAACATCATCTCCCACTTCAGCGCGGAAAATCGCCTCTCTCATTGCTAAAGTTGGCTTGGTAACGGTATCGCTGCGTAAATCAATTGTAGTCATAGATTTGCCTCAGATGAATAGGATACAGTGATCTCTCAGACCTTTAAATTAAGAAAAATTATAGAGATTTTCGAATAAGATTGCGATCTTTAACATCATCGCTTTTCTTAATTATTTTGTTTTAATGAAACATTAATGGACAATTAACGTAAAATTATTTTTTCAATCTTATAACAATAAATGTTGTAGGGTTGAAATGGTTGCTTTAAGTATCCAAAATAAATATCAAAGTTTTATAGAAAAAGAGCACAATTACGATCTCTGTTACGCAATTGATAACACTTCTGATTTAAATTACGCTGTCAGTGCTGCTGCTGCTGCTATTCCGGCTAAAGTTTCTCATAAAAGCCATCTTTTGGGTCGAAAAATTGTTCATTTTGGCTCAAAAGCTCTTGAAAAAACCTACCAATTTTTTTCACGGCCAGGAGTCCAGCGAGCTCTGTTGATTACAGGAATCGTGATTGGGATTCTTACTATTCCTGTAGCAATTAAGTATATCTACGACAGCACAAAAGAGCTGATTGCTGTTTGTAAAAGCAAAGAGAGAGAGTTCATTATAGACAATGCTGTTGACATCAGCCAAGGAGTTGGTTACTTAGCCGGTTCGATTATTGGCATCGCGGCTGTTACGATTGCTCAAACTGCTAAATGGGTTCCAATAGCCAACTTAGTGGTAGCGGTCATATCAGCAATCGGCTCGATTAAGTATGCAATGAATGGCGTTCAAGCAATCCTAGAGCGCTCTGAGGCAAAGAAAATGGCTTCAAGCAAAGAAATCGATAGCCGCTATCTAGAAACTAAAAACTATTTAGAGAGTTTAACTTCTAGACAGGTAATGAAATATTATTGGGCTGATAAAGAGTGGCTTTTAGATAAGTTTGGAGCACTTGAAACAGCTGATCGGGATAAAAAAGTTCAACTTTTAGCTCTAGTTGATAAGGTAAATAAAGCTGCTTTGGTTTCACAATTTTTATATGCTGCTTCAGGTGCTTTGTGGTTAGGTTCTGCTCTTTCTATCGTCATTCCTACCGCTCAAGTTGCTGCACCATTTCTTTTTCTTGTAGCAGCCGTGACCTCTTTGGCGTCAGATGCCTTTAGTTGGTATCAGTGGCGTTCTTTTAAGAATAGCGTGGAAAAGTTGTAGTGGAATCGCAGCTTTTTAAAACATTAAATTAACGTATATAATAGTGTGAAGCTATTTCTGGTATCCCAACATCTCGACTTGTCGAGATCTGGAGATTGTACGTTTTTAATGAAATTACATTTGTACCGCAGCTACTATTGAGTCGCTCTAACGAGCTCTAGACTAGATTTACAACCGCTTTCCCACAGTTCCCTTCATCCTGCGCTTCGCTCCGGATTTGGTCACTGTGGGCTAGCTTAAGTCGTCCTCTCTTCGTTCGGACTCTAGAACATCTTTTACAAAAACTTTGGTAAGTAGCTAGCTCGTAGAGCGTCTAGGGATAGCCCGTAGTGACAGAGTCCGGAGCGAAGCGAAGGATGGAGCCTCTGCGTAAAAACAATAAAAACCTGCCTAAATTTGACTCCTTCCAAATATTTTAGAGGCAAATTTAAGATTTATGGGTAATAGAATGTGTAAACCAGCCCGAATTAGCGCCGCAAGGTAGCTAAAAGCATTCGCCTTTAGGCAATAGTTGTTTACGTTCGATCAGAGAGAAGGTAGTATTTGAAAAATGTAGCAACTTTTGATAAATAGCGGGCTGCATCATCATCGCATTATTGAGGAATATAATGGCTTAAATTTTAAATTTTCCATATATTTATAAACCTGTATAAGGTATAATACTTTTATAATTAAAATTTATGTTATTAAAAATAAATGTATTTTTATTTAGGGTGAAATGTTTACGATTGATTCTTTTATAAATCAAAATTATAAGATCATCTACCGTCATCCAGATAGCACTCCAAATGATTGGGATACATTCCTTTTAGGCGAAGATCACGAGGATAAGGTGATAAGAGCTGTTAACGGCGAGTTTTTAAAATTATTTTCTGATAATAAAAGCATCTTGCTATTGGAGGGCATACCTAGCCTACAAATCGATACAAGACCACAATATGCTGAGGAAGCTCTCTCAGAGGTCTATATTGGACCTCATTTTACAAGGGAGCACATTTTAGGGTGGGATAGCAAAAGTTATGGTAAAATCGATGTCAAACGCTTTGCTATATCCATGGGGAAAAAAATATTAGAACCATACCAATATTCAGTTAAGCAACAACCATTTTTAAAAAACTTGCAAATAGCACAAAAATTTCACTCCGTCATTGAAAATTGGTACAATCAGCAAAATGCAATACAATCCTCAGAGTTTATCGCTCAATATTCCGCAGAACTACAAGAAGAAGCAGCAGAAATAGCCGAAGAAATCACAAAATATATTAGAGAAAATATTAGCGATTTAGAAACAAAAATAGAACAAAAACAACAATATTTAAAAAATCTAAAAGATAGAGAACTACACCTAGATCCTTCAAATGATGCAGAATTTGAGGAGTACATGGCTGTTTCCGATGAGCAAATCGAAGTGCAATCGGAAATACAAAAATTAAACTTAACGGTCAGAAAGTCAGTGCACGCAAAATTCATAGAGCTGCAAGAAAGAAGATGGTACCTTCCAGATTCGATTTTTCCTGAAAGAACTGATGCGATGATCCACGCTCTAAAAAATGTTCGTTCTGTTACAGAGGGAAGTAAAAATGTTTTTTTAATTGCAGGGACAGCTCATCTTCAAGAAGAATGTGGAGGACATCCAGAAGGCCACCTGAAATCCCTCAAAAAGCTATACTCCTACCTTGCTGATAAAAAAAACATCATAATGCTCGCACCAAAAAAAGTATAACTTTCATACACTCTTTCAAAATTCAAGAAAAAGAGCTATCAATCTGCAAGGACAAGTTGCCTCACTCCATAAACTCTTTAGCTTCAGTTTTGGCCTGTCACCGAAATCCTTCGACATTTATCTGACAAGACGACGAACGGCCGAAATTATCCACAACTCGCACCATGTAGTTACCAGCTTTAGCTGGCCAGAAAAGCGACTGGTCTCTTTTCACTTTACCAATGCATTGATGGTCGACAAACCAGTAGAATGCCTCTGTATCTGAGTCTCCAGCTACCATAAAAACAATAAAATTATCAGACGTATCATAGCGCTCAGTATAAGTCAGGTGAGGCTGTGGCGAGAGAATTTTGGGAGGGTTTCCATCAAGAGGTTCAACCGGCTCTTTTCCTGGTTTGAATGGGGGAGGAGATTTTCTTTGCACGCCTGCTTGGGCAAAAATTTTTAATAGATCGGAAGGCCAGCATTCATATATCACAAATTCAGCATGAGGATCCCAAGGATCTGTGTGCAAACCACTTTGCCGGTTGATAGCGATCTTTTGATGCACATCATCGACTTTAATGGGAGACTTACCCGGGATAAACCAGGTTGTTACACAATGTGGACAGTGTGGATTTGGTAATAGGCCTGAGGCTTCGCACACCTCTACTCGCGTCAAATTCATTTCGGTTGTAGGCTTTACTAAATCAATCAGATCTTTCTCCTCTTTGCTGATGGCTTCAATAAGATTAAAAAAGAGGGGAGCAGCCGCTGTGATGCCGACATAGGCAGGGTTGCTTTTGCTATTAAAGTCACCGATCCATACGGCTAAGACATAGGGGCCAAATACACCTATTGCCCAAGCGTCGCGATAACCTGAGGAGGTACCTGTTTTCCACGATACGGGTAAAGAGTTGTTTGCCATAGGATGGCTTAGATAGGGGCGCTGGGTCTCTTTCAACATATCTAAAGTTAAAAAAGAGGCCTCGCTGCTTAATAAACGCTTGCCACAACATAATGGTTGTTGAGTTGTTGTACGTAAAGGTTTCCAGACACCATGGTTGAGTAGCATCGCATAGAGCGCTACTAACTCTTCCATCGTCGCTTCAGCGCCTCCCAAAACAAGCGATAGCCCATAGGCCGACTCAGGTTTTAGTTTGCTAATGGGTAGCTGCTGCAAAAACTGGTAAAAGGTGGGATTGCTTAACTGTTCGGCTAAAGAAATTGCCGGAATATTGCGGCTGAGTGTCAACGCATCTTTTGCTTTGATAGGGCCAAGAAAATCATGATCGAAGTTTTCGGGATTATAGTCTCCAAACTGTGTCGCTGCATCTTTTAAAACAGTATAGGGATGAATGAGGCCCTGATCCAAGGCTAATGCATAAATGAATGGCTTTAATGTCGATCCTGGCGATCGTTTTGCAATTGAGCCATTGACCTGACCATTAATCTCTCGATCATAATAGTTTCCCGAACCTATCAACGCTTTTACCTCCATGCGACGTGTATCAACTAGCATGACAGCGGTATTGTTGATGCGTTGCCACTTCTGCTCTTCCAGATAGTGTTCTGTGACTTTTTCGATGATCTTTTGTAACTTTAAATTTAATGTAGTGACAACTTCTAATTGGGAGTTCTGTTTTAAGATCCTCTCAACAAAATGGGGTGCATGAAAAGGAAACCTTTTTTTTGTTAGCTGCAGGGGGAGCTCGATTAAAGTCTCTTTCTCTCGATCTTCTGGATGTTGGATGATCCAGCGTTGGAATAAGCGATCGCGTGCACATTTTAAAGCCGCTGCATTTGCAGCTATAGGCATGCGGCGGTTTGGATGTTGCGGAATGACGCTGAGTTCTAAGGCATCGATCAGATGCAGCTGACTAGCGGGCTTAGAGAAATAGATCTGGCTGGCAGCACCTACGCCCTCAATGTTTCCTCCATAAGAAGCAAGGTTTAGGTAGGCTTCTAAAATCTCTTCTTTAGAATAGAAGAGCTCGAGCTGCATCGCTTTAATAATTTGCCATATTTTCCCCAGAGGACGTTTTGATGGAATGCCATAGCAGATGCGTGCGACCTGCATGGTGATGGTAGAGGCGCCTATAGGACGAGTTTTTAAGAGATAGGTTTGCCAAGCTGCCTTGAGAATAGCAACAGGGTTGATTCCAAAATGCCAAAAAAAATATTGATCCTCTTCAAGTAAGGTAGTCTCTATTAACAGAGGAGAGATCTGGCTTAAAGGAGTAAAGAGACGATATTTCTCATCTTGAGACAGCGTCATCCGTAATAGATGATGCTCCTCATCGTAGACTGCTTGTGAAAAACTAATCTTTTGCAAAAGAGTCGGTTTTGTCACGAGTAGCGTCGATAAAGCAATTAGGCATAAGATAGTAAAAAGAGCCATTAACCATCGCATTAATCGATCTCAATTTCTCCAGCTAAACTTTGAGCTTGCAACTGACGATACATCGACTCTGCAAAGAGAGGCGGAACTCGATATTTGCCCTTATTGGTTGCCCGTAAGGTATAGCTGAATTCTGTTGTCTCTGGCGCTAACGAACAGTAGAAAATTAGGCGATCTTCACGGATGTCAACATAGTCACAGTTAGATTGCAGGCTGTTTGGCACTATTTCAAATCCTCCAGGAATTAGATCGACAATTGCAACATGGTTGACCCATTGCTGATTTAATGAGCGGGCTTTAATTGAAACCTTCACTTTTTGGCCAAGTTCTGCATGAGTTAATTGTTTGCCATTAAGATCTGCATAGCTGCGAAAGACTTCTAAACCATTTTTTATTGGCTTATGAGGATAGTTTTGATCAAATCCCGATTGAGTGACCTGATAGAAATAGGCCTCTTTTTTGGGATTATAAAAGTGGATCTCTTTTGTCTCGTCTGTTAATTCACTCATTCGCACGTTTGAATCCGAGGAGGCTGGTATTGTTTGAGCATATGCCAATAGGGCTCGCATGGTTGCAGCTGCCGCTAAAGTGTTATTTGGGTCGTTTTGCATCCCTTCAACAAGCTGCTCTAACTTTTGATTGCCTATCTTTTTGAGCCGTTCGGGAAAATGGCGCACTAATAG
>CAZZJE010000122.1:0-7745 GCA_964654295.1 uncultured bacterium
AACCTTAGAATGAGTCGTGCAATATAGTTTTTTACTACCGACTGAACGCTCACAGAGTTTCTTCAGAACATTTCTAACCCAGAGATGGGCAGCGGGGAGATGCAGAGAAGAGTATACTGCGTTTAATGTCTTTCCATGTCACATATTTTAAGCCAACCCCTTCTCCCCTACAGCCTCCTTAAATGCCTCCCATTCTGAGTAGTCAATCGGATCCAGTTCATCCCAAAAAGCCTCTTGCAGCCTCGTTTCAACACCTCTACTCTGTAAAAAATGGCGCCAGCGATTCGGTTTGTTTGGGTCGGATAACTCATTTAGATCCTTTTTTAGCCAGCGCAAGGCCGTCTGCCGCCAGATATCTCTCTCTTGCCGATCAGGATTGAGCTGCGGTGAAGCCATCCTTAAAGCTTGATAGGCATCCCTCTGCAAAATCGACCATTGCCCTGCATGTGCTAAAGGTAGAGCTTCAACTTCAACAGATTCTAAAAAATGTGGCCCCGGATGCACCTCATCGATATGCTGCATGAGTGTCTCATCAGAAGCTCCCTCCCAGCGGTGAAAAAAGCGTTTGATATGCAATAGAGCGAAGGGCAGGCGATGGCCATAATAGTGCTCCACCTCTTTATCGGCAGGTTTCAAAAGCGTCTTTCTTCTAAAAATCTCCCCCAAAGCCAACTGCTCTGCCTGAAAGCAGACATAGCGAGCGTAGAGGCGATCGAGCAGCTCTAAGGCTTCATCAATTAGATAGGCCGATTGTGGCATCAATCCCACAACACCTGAATTCCACATCTCTGTATCGGATGGTAAAAGATCCTTATAAGCTTCCGCATAATAGGGATAGTATTCCGTCAGCAACCCCTCTGAACAGTACATGAGTGTGCTCTTGTCAGAAACACGATCGACAATAGCTTTCAGAGAGCCTTTGAAATAGGTATCTGTATCAAAAAACAGCGTTGGCAGATGCGTGGTCTTCAAAAAATGGGCCATGAAACGATTTTTACTGCGAAAGATATAGTCTTGTGGAGCAATCCATTCCAACCACTGATCATGATTGATTTCACGTACCTCGAACGGCCAATCTGAAAATGTTTTTGAGTGGTCGGTATAGAGAGTAACGTGTGGACAAATCCCCTCCTGCTTGGCGCGATTTAAAAGGGAGAGCCAGCTGAAACGCAGTTCTAAAGGATACCGGGGGCTGCTTCCATAGATGTAGTATGCGACAGCGATATCCATAAAACTCCTTAGAGTTGTTATATTGGCTGCTGCAGAGCCAGCTGCTGTTCAGAACGTTCAGCCCAAGCAAATAGACATAGTCCTACTGACACTAATCCTAATAAAAGTAACTTATAGAAGAGGCTGGGGAGAGTGCAGAAAGCTCTGCACTCTCTAACAATAAACTAGAGAATCACTTGATCAGAAGTTGGAGTAGATCCCTGACGAGGGCGCTTCTTGCAACCGCAAGCAAGTGAGATATTATCATCTTGTGAAGAGCTGGCCGGCTCTTCGACAGTAGCAAATAGAGCAAAGGCTGCGAGTGCGAATAGGGAAAGAAGATAACGCTTCATCATGGCCTCCTGTATGGTGTGGATATTATCCACAGATTTTTTAGAGCTCTATTAACGTTGTGTCTCTTCGATGCTAAAGTCTGGTGCCTCTGTAACCTGCGTACGGCCTAAAGCAGATGTCCAAAAAGATAAGATGACACAAGTTGCAAAGAAGATAAAAGAGAGCCAAGCGGTAAAGCGTTTGAGCACATCGGCTGTCGATGTTCCAAACAGAGAGTCGCTTGCTTCTCCTCCAAAGGAGCTGCCGAGGCCGCTGCTTTTACTCTCCTGCATTAAAATCACTGCGCATAACAAGACACAAAGCAATAAAAAGAGAGTAATCGTAAAAAAATAGAGAAATGTCAACATAACGTTAGATCCTTAAGCTAGACTCCAAACAAAGTCCCATGTGTTAAGTAGTTCAAAAATGAATGATCCGATTGAAAGTTTCTACATCGAGCGACGCCCCACCTACTAACAATCCATCAATATCTGGCTGACTCATCAACTCGGCAGCGTTTTCAGGCTTAACCGAACCACCATATTGAATCACGAGAGCTTCAGCAAAAGCTGTCCCCCATTTTTCAGATAAATAGGAGCGACAAAATTGATGCGCTTTTTGTGCTATCTCCGGCGTCGCTGTCCGATTAGTACCAATCGCCCATACCGGTTCATAAGCTAAAATAAGGGGTGCCAACTCACCGGATGTTAAATCCCCCAGGCAGCCTGTCAGCTGCTCAGCTAATATAGCTTCCGTCTTATTCGATTCACGCTCCTCTAAAGTTTCGCCAATGCACAAAATAGGCTGGAGACCATCTTGCAAGGCGCGTCGGATTTTGCGATGAATAAATCCGTTGTCTTCATTGAAGCGTTGACGCCGCTCCGAGTGGCCTAAAATCACAAATTGAGCCCCTACATCAAGCAGCATCTTAGCCGCAATTTCACCTGTAAAAGCACCCTCTGAGGCATCATTCATATTTTGAGCACCGATGACGAGGGTAGATCCTTTGGCAGCTTCAGCAGCAGAATGAATAAGCGTGTAAGGAACTGCCAAATAGACTTTAGCCAGTGCCGATCCAACCAGAGGAGCAAGAGCTTTGACATAGGCGACAGCCTCTTCACGCGTCTTATACATTTTCCAGTTACCTGCAATGACTCGCTCTCTGGAAGCTGGATGTTCTACTGACTGCTCCATTTCTGTCTCTTCTTGATATAAAATCGTAGGCACAATCGGAAAGGCTTCCCCTTTCACATAAAATTGTTATATTATCCCATTCCCTGGGCAAAAGCAACAGCAATTTTCCCAGAGAAATTCTCTTCAAAAACCGAAAGGTTAAACGATTTAGCCTTTGCATTCAATTGCTTAGAGAAAATACACTAGATGACTTGCTTAAAAATCTTTCGGCCAGCTATCATATGGCTACTTTCCGAGGAAAGCTCCTATTCCGGATTAGCTCAGCGGTAGAGCAGTAGACTGTTAATCTATTGGTCGTAGGTTCGAATCCCACATCCGGAGATTCGCTGGTTGATGTGACACTGCAAGGATCGTTGAAAACGGTTCAAGCAGTGTTGCAGACAGCTTTTTTCCATCCAATTTCAAGTTCGAAAAGACCAAATCTAGCAATTGCTGTTTTTCGGACATCTTCGAACTCATGAAAAGTTCTTTCGCCCGCTTCGCCAAATCCAATACAGTCTTTGCCGTAATCAAGCAGGTCTCATCCGCATTGACATGCGCCGACTGATAAGAGATGGCTGGACATGAAAATTCCTCAATCTTACTAGAGCAACAAAGGATTATCTAACAATGTCTGCTATAAATAAAATTCTCGTAATAGGAGCTGGTATTGCTGGACCCGCAGTTTGTTATTGGTTAAAAAGATTTGGGTTTTCTCCCACTTTAATTGAAAAGTCTTCCAGTTTGCGAAAAGGAGGACAAGCGGTAGATATTCGTGGCGTGGCGGTCGATATCGTTAAAAAAATGGGCATATATGGACAAATATGCAATATGCGCACGCAGATAGAGCTTGGACGTCATGTGGATTCTAATGGACAGCTAGTGCATGAAGAAAAAGGCGAAAGATTTGGCTTTAGGCAAGATGAGGAAGTTGAAATTATTCGTGGTGATTTAATCGAAATCTTGATGAATGCTATTGAAGGTGTGCCTTGTTATTTTGATCAACTCATAGATCGCATTGAACAGAGTAATGATCAAGTAAAAGTTCATTTCAAAGATGGCAGAAACGAGTTCTATGACTTGGTCATTGGTGCTGACGGCATACACTCGGCAACGAGACGTCTTGCCTTTAATCAGGACGAATATCAATTAGTTTATCTTGGAACGTACGTTAGTATATTTAGCATCCCTAATTATCTCCATTTGAATCACTCCGAGATTATGTGTGAATCCAATCAAAAAATGGCAATTATCTCTAGCGACTTAAATCCGAAAATAGCTCAAGCGGGACTTCTGTTTCGTTCACCAAATGTCTTGGATAACATGCGCAATGTAAACCAGCAGCAGGAGTTACTACGCGATCTTTTTCGAGATTTTGGCTGGGAGCTACCAAAAATACTAGAGCTGATGTCAGATAGCGATGATTTTTATTTTGATTTAGTCGCACAAGTGAAAATGAAATCATGGATAAAAGGGAGGGTAGCTTTATTAGGTGATGCAGGCTACTGCGCTTCTCTACACTCTGGCCAAGGGAGTAGCCTAGCATTGATTGGTGCTTATATTCTTGCCGGAGAATTAAAGAAATCGCTTGGAAATTACACTCACGCCTTTAATATTTATAATGAATTATTACATCCGTTAGTTGAAGCAAATCAAAAGTTAGGAATCTGGTCCAGTGAATCGTTTCTCGTCCCAGATGAACTCTCAAAAGAAATTGCAGAAGATCGATTAGATAAGATGATGCAAGAGTTGGAAATCATATCGAGTATGTTTGCATTACCGGATTATGAATGAGTGGCGCCTTTTACAACTCCTTGTAAAACTTAACTAGCGGCAAAGACGCAGTGAAGCCTGCTTTTTTATAGGCGTTACGAGCAGCTGCGTGCGCATCATCCCCGCCTGTACTCACTTCTACAAGCTTAATCCCCTTTCCCTTCATGTAATTTAATGCATATTCATACATGTGCATCCCAATACCTGTCCTAGAGTGATCAGGGTGAACAGCATTGATGCCTATCTCAGCTTTATCCTTTCCCTCTTCGATGAGCAGAGAGATAAAAGCAACAATTTTTCCCTCTTTTTCAACTACAAAGAAATGATCCTTGTTCCGATCTGAAAACAGCTCTTTGATGTAGTTGTTTTGACTTTCGATCCAATCAGGATAGACCATTTTGAACACATTAGCCCCCAGTAATTTTCTGAATGATTCATGAATGGGGGTGAACGCTTTTACGGCAATCTCTAAGACACTTTGAAGATCGTTATCATTAACCTTCCGTATTTCTATCATGCTCTATGAACCTCATATCCATCATATAATTGAAATTCCTCTTCATTAGGAGGTGTAAACCTTTCCATCCACTGATCTAATTCTTTTCGCGTGATATGAAAACAATCGTCAGGTAGCTCTAAGTTTCTTTTTTCAATTCTCTGCCAGAGATCTTCGATGGATAAATCTAAATAATGGAGAATGACTTTCACCTGAGGATCGACTTGCTTGGCGCCACGCAAAAATTCAAGCCTTTCGCCTCTTGACCAAAAGCCATTCTCAAGAATGACATCTACGTTGAAAGTCAGTAATTTTTTCGCTAGATCCCACATCAATCCTTCGACAGGTTCTCGAAGCCTATCTAACTCATTTTTTTCATTTTTATTTTTGATAATCGAACTTATCCACTCATCAGGGCATAACCTGAGAGACTTGCAATGAGTTTCTATCTTTTTTGCTAAAGTGGTTTTCCCCGACCCTGGCATTCCGCAAATTAAGTAAAGAATGGACATTTGTTAACCTTAATATCTTTGAGGGCTTACTTTCTGCCTAATTTTGGGTTATGGGTTAACCAACCAAAATCATCAATCATATAGCTATTATATAATTTACGATAATGTGCTCCATCAGAAACATCTCCTGAAATGCTGCGGACAACCTTGTTTGCGGCTTTTTTCTTGGGTTTCTTGTTTTCTTCTCGAAAGTAGGGTTTCCGATGCGATCTACTCATTCATTCGTCCAGGAGTGTTCTTATTTCCGTGTAACAAATGTTGCAAACGGGTCTTTTTCGGATGTGGCAATTCTTTGAAGCCTACCTAATTCAACCATCGTTTTTAATCTTGTTCTTGCTGTTCTATCCGATACTTTCCAAATTTTTGCCGCTTCTTTCGTCGTGATTGAAGGATAGTTCGCTAAGTGTTTTAGCATAACCTCCTCCCAAATCGCTATTTGGCGAGGCTTAGTACGTTCGCTATACAAAGTCAGACGAAATTGGTTGTTATGCTCTTCGATTAATGGGGGCTTCAGTCCTTCTTGCGTAGATACTGCAAGAATGCGTTGAAGACCCGATCCCCATTGCTCAATGAGTTTTAATTCTTTAAACACCCGTCCAATCACTCGATTGCGAAGTTTAGAAAAACCCTGAAGGGCTTTTTGAATGGTTTGTCCAAAAGGAAGTCCTCCTGGATTGGTAATTTCAATGCGATCATCGAAGATTGCAACCTGTATATGGCATCCTTTCATAGAGTAATCAGAGTGCAAAATAGCATTGATGACCGCCTCGCGTAATGCAATAGGAGGGTACGCTGAAACATCTTTACGCTGTACTCTTTCAATAATGCTTGCAGTTGAGGTGTTTTTTTCGATGAATGCAATCACCTCATTCACAGCAAGAGGCAAACTGCAGGCGATTTCCACACTATCGATAATCTTGTCTTTTGCAAGCCCCTTAAATCGCGCACATCGGATTAGCGCATCCGGATAAAGAGTAACGCGATTAAGGCCAAACAGCAGTACGCCTCCATGAGTCATGATGGGCTTGCCTAGATGCTCCGTCAATACGCCAACAGCCTCTAGTTGTTTTTCGGAAGGACTTTTTTGAGCGAAGGAGAAAGCCTTGTCAACTGCCTTTCTGTCTAATACTCCTTTCGGAGATGGCAGTTCATCATAAGAACGGTTTTCTGAAAAGAGCTTTAGCGAGCTTAGCATCTCATCATCTGCGATACGATTGGTTGAGCCAAATCGAATGTAGACTCCTTGTTTTTCTCCTTCCGTTTTTAAATAAAATGGACCGGCAGCGTGAGGAACTCGTATGACGACCAGCTCCCGATCACGATGCGTGTGAATTTCAATATCGGGAATGATCAAAGGGGCTACGCTGTCGCTGATTGCATTTGCAATGCGTTCTTCTTCATGAAGAGCGTCAGACACTCCTATAATTTCCTTTGTTTTATTCTTAACTCCAACCAGCAATATCCCACCTGCGGTGTTGGCGAAAGCGATGACCGTTTTAACTATCCCAAAAAGGTTCTTTGCATTCTCCTTGAATTCCAGTGTCTTAGATTCATTTTGAGCAAGGTAGTCTTGAATCATGGTTCTCTTCCATTGGGCTTCTAGCTAGGAAATTAACACGGAAGAAGACGGAAGTCAAGAATTTCCGTGTTGAATTTATGCATGAGCTATCATTAGCCAGCGTCCCTTATATTCAAAACCTACTCATTCCAGATAATCGAGTAGGTTTTGTGTTTATGTCCCGGAAACAAGGTTTCGGGAGATAAAAGACTAAGTGGTAAAAGTAAACCATGTGCTAACAGGGTAGCTATTACTTTAAGAATAGCTGCAAATACCCTCTAAAACTCGGATTGTGCTTTTGGGGCTTATTTACGCCGAATGAAAATGCGACTAGGTTCTCCAAAAGCCATTACAGCTTTAGCGCATAAACTTGCGAAACTGATCTACATCATGTTGAAATACGGACATGAGTATGTAGAGAAAGGGGTGGAATTTTATGAAGAGATGTATCGAAAACGAAGAGAAACAAGTCTGAAGAAAAAAGCTGAAGAGCTTGGATATAAGCTTATTCCTGTAGCAGCCTAAAAGGCATTTGAAGTAAAAAAACAAGGATTAAACCAAGCAATGGGAAGAGATGTCTTAGTTTTTATATTTAAAATATTTTTTATGTCATATTCCTGAATGAAGGACTAATGTACCACCCGCTAAAGATAAAACTGTCAAAAAACATGTGAAAATCACTAGAAAAGAT
>CAZZJE010000123.1:0-3291 GCA_964654295.1 uncultured bacterium
ATTGTGCCGGCCTCTTCGAGGCCTAACACAATATTATTGTATTTCTCTGCGTCCCACCGCCTCTGCGTAAAACTCCTACCAAATATTTTAGAGGCAAATTTAAGACTTATAGGTAATAGGATGAGCTATAGTAGCCCGTAGGGCTTATATTCCAGAGAGCCTATTTTTAGAAGTCGGAGTTAACCGTGTGTCAATTTCCTTTGAATCTTGAATTTTCTTTTCCTGACCTACTTTAACAACCCCAGCAGTTGTTAAAAAAGTCGTTAATTTTTGTAATGCTTTCGCATCTAAACCCGCTTTAAATTTTTGCTTTGCACTGTCTGTAGAAAGTAAATTGTACATGTTGACAATGTTAGTTAAACTAATAGAATCTCTATATTTAGAACCTAGCTGTATCTCCAATTCTTGCCCGATTGATGTGTCTCCCATTGATTTCAGCTGTTGTAAATCTTTTGTCCCATATAAACGGCGATTTCCCACCATCTGAGTGTCTGAGCCTACTTGCTGGTATTGTGGAGCTGTGGGGTTTATGCTTGCTTCATAAGACATACATTTTCTCCATATCCTTCGTTTAAAACTAAGTCTCACTACGTTTGTTATTATAGCTAAAATTTAAAATTCTTGGTTAATTGTTTAAAATGAAAATCTTGAATTATCCAAAACATCTTGATTAATGCGTGAAGATGATAGGTGACTATTTATAATTTTTTGTTTAAGTTTTTCATTCCTAGGTCTTTGTTAATTTTTCACCGATATTCCTTGCAGATTTTTAAGGAATAATTTACCAATTTTGAGGGAAATTCTTGAAAGAAACTAACCAGCTTTCACTTACATGGAGAAAATTATGAGATCTAGATCTTATAAATCGTTAATTAGGAATAGAATCACACCAATTCTAGCCAATTTGTGTCTCTTGATGCCTTTAACCCTATATGCAGATACGCTATTAGAACATGACGCTAAAGATTTTGCTGCTGAAACGACCTACGCAACTCAATCTAAGTCAAGTTCAGAAACAATCTTTTTTGGCCGTAGAGAGATTAATAGCAAACATGGATTTGTGATTAATAAGCCAGGAAAGTATGTCTTAACAGAAAATGTCAATAGTCAGCGTCCTCAAAACGCGATTATTGTTAGAGCTTCTGATGTCGTGATCGACTTGAATGGATTCACTATTTCAGGCAAAGATATTGCTCCTACAGGGATTGTTGTAAGAGATGCTAAAAATGTAGTGATTAAAAATGGTGCCTTAAAGAACTTTACAGTTAATGGTATCCATATCAACAGAAGCCGAGAAGTAGCTCTGCAAAAAATTCTAGTTCTGCAAAATGGAAGTCCAACTGGCCCTAACTATACAGGTGGTCTGGCGATTTTTAATACATCCGATGTTAACATCCGCAACAGCAATTTAAATGGAAACTTTCACTTTGGATTGGGGATGTCTGGTGTTAGCAATGTTAACTTTATTAGAAACAATGTGACGAATACGCGAGGATTTCCAGATACTTCTTTCTTTGGAAATTCAGCTTTTGGGATCTATGTTTCGTCAGAAGATGCGACAGGCCCCTTTTCTGCTCCCTCTACGAACTTGAATATTAGCGATTCTACGATTGAGAATACGACCGGTGGAGATACTGCTTTTGGAGTGTTTATTGCAAGCCTTGAGCTAGGGCCAAATCCAGTCGAACCAAATAGCAATATCGTTGTCAATAATTGCATCATAAATAACACAAAGCAAACAAATGTTATTCCAACTGTAGGTACTTTAGCTCCTTTCCTTGGAGGGGTTACTGTTAGAGGAGCTTTTGGAGTCAATATTAAAAATTGTATTGTGGATACCCTCACAGGCGTTGCCACAACAGATAGCCCAACTTCCCACATTGTTGGAATCGAGCTAACTGTTAGTGATCAAGCAACAATCGAAGGATGCTCTGTTTCAAACGTTACAGCGATTGCTAACTATGTGAATGGGATTGATATTGAAGGTTCTGGTAATGACATTACGATTAATAATTGCCAGATCTACAAAGTGATTAACAATAGTGTGAATCCTAATCACTTTGCGATGGGATATGGACTAGTTAAACCATTAAATATTCCAACTGTGGATGCTGTGGGAACAGGGACTATTATCCAAAATAGCATTGCTCAACGTGTTCTTGGGCCAAATGGCGCGACAGCAGCTGGTGTGCTCATTAGTAATGAAACTGATCTTGTAGTTGAGGATAGCATCTTCAATAACAATAGTAACGGTATTCTTGTTGCAGATCTTTTAAGTCCTACACTTGTAAGCTCTAATAATCTGATCAAAAGAAACATCGTTGATGGAAATACCTTGTACGGTATCTCAGACACAACTACAGCAAATAATGCTTATTATGGAAATAGTGCTAGATCTAACGGCTCAGCCAACTATAGCGGCTTGCCAGCTGGTACACCAATTGTCGTCTGGAACATTGGCTCACCGCCTGTTCCCGGCAATGGTTCTGTTTTAGATAATTACAGTATCCTTCCATAATTGCTTTTAGATCGCGGGGACAACTCCTTGCAGATTGATACGTCTTTTTTATTTTTAGGAAGGCGTCAATCTGCAAGGCTTACATTTTTTAAAAGAAGAGACACTTAGTTGCTAAAGTGAGGGCTACAGGCCAACGGGCTTGAGCCGTTGTGACCTCACACTTGGTCAATTTAGCCGCAATATTAATCAACGTTAATGTAATCAGTGCCGGATAGACAGTCTCTAGAATAGGCCCTAAAAATCTAGCAATTCCCTGAAACTCTAAAGTAGAAATCGCAAAGGCGATTCCTAAGGTTACGATAAGTGCTGCTTTTTCAGAGAGGCGTCCTGGGGCAACCTCATGAGCTAAAAACTCTGCAAAAAGGACGGCTAAGACTAAAGCTGTCGTTAAGCAGGCTAAAAAAATGGTCAAACAGACAATCCAGACAGAAGAGGCGCCTAAAGCCTCTTTGGCTACGGTTCCTAAGAGCTGCTCCGGAGCGACTCCAACTAAAACAGGCTGATAGACGCTACCAAAATAGACGAGAGCTGTATAGACCACGGTTAATAACCCCATCCCAACCAATGCCGAAGGAATAAAAATCGACTGGCTCTGCGTACTTGTTTTAAGAGAGCTTTCTCCCTGATGCAGAGTGGCTAAAACAAAGACAGAGAAAAAGAAGGCTGCTAAGAGGTCCATCGTCTGGTACCCCTGAAAAATTCCATCAAATAGGGCTGCAAAAGGACGGCTGACACTGCTTTCTGTTGCGATAGGTTCATGCCAATAGCTAGCT
>CAZZJE010000123.1:3301-7690 GCA_964654295.1 uncultured bacterium
TAAGAGCAGCAAAGGGGTCAGCCAAACTCCCAAAAGAGAGAGGATTCGGTTTTTGCGGTAGGTTAATGCAAAAATGGCGCCACATAGCATCAAACTAAAGAGGGGAAGCGTTAAAGAGGGAAAAATGAGCTGGAAACTTCCATAAGCAACTGTGATACAACGAGCTAAAACACCAAAAGGGCCCATTAGAGCTAAAGCACAAAAAGAGAAGAGAAAGAGTCCTTTTTTTCCAAAACAGCTGAAGAAACGCTCGCGCGATCCTTCAAATAAATACATGCCCGCTATCCCTAAAAATGGAACTAATATTCCAGTTAAAAAGATACCAAGGGCCGCTAACACAGGATCAGCACTGTTTTCTCTCCCAACAAGAAGGGGAAACACCAAATTTCCTGATCCAAAAAACATCGAAAACATTGCAAATCCTGTTCCCAGAACTGCCTGCCAGCGTTTCATAAATAAACCTCAAATCTATCAATAGCAAGTGACATTTCCACTGCCGGGTCATAAAAAAAATTAACTGAAAATATGAGACAAAGGGAGAGTATATGGCGGCTATCCGCCAATAATAATGGAAGCAATCAAAAGAGTAAGAGAGCAGAGATTTGTATTCATGCGCTTGATATTAAACAAAAAGTTGATTCTCGGCAACATGAAATTAACCCAAATAGAGGAGAGGCGAACTGATAGATGTCTCCTCATGACGTTGATAACTATACCAAAAGATCCCTAAAGCAAATAAAATTGTTAAAATTCCCCCCAGCCACAAAGGCGTTAATGCATTTGTTCGCCAAACATAATCAACCGTTTCAGGCATGTTATAAGCCAGATTCAATAGACGATGTGTATAAAAACCATTAAAGCTATGAATGAGACCTCCCAGGGTAAAACTGAAGCAATCGAAGAATAGGCCGATGAAGAGCAAGGCCAAAACGGGAGCTGTCAAAAGAGGGAAGAATAAGTTATAAGCCAAACTATTCAGAGGAAACTTGTAAAAATAGGCCAAAGTTAGTGGAAGCGCAATTAAGTTAATCGCAAACGTCAAAGCGAGCAGCTTGCGGAAATGGGCCAAAAGGATGATTGCATGCTGCTCCAACCGACTCATCTTAATCGCTTCTGACAAAAATCTAGATGGAAAAAGCCGCTTTAATAGCTGATCAAAGGGGGCGTTAAAGAGTAAAATAGCTGCTGTAATGGCACAGCTAAATTGAAAACCAACATTTAAGACACTATAGGGGTCGAGGAGGATAAGAGCTAATAAGGCAACCCCTAAGGTGTTTAACGCCTGCGATTGTCTCCCAACAAGGGGAGCGACAAGCGCAAGAGAAAGCATGATCCAAGCTCGCATAACCGAGGGAGAGTCTCCTAAATAAAAGGTATAGAAGAGGAGCAGGCCGAGCAGCAGCCAGTCTCGCATGGGATGTCTTAGACAGAGAGCTAAAAGAAAAGCAGCGAAACTTGCCAGAAGAGCAAAATGAAATCCAGAGATGGCTAAAAGATGCAAAAGCCCAAATCGCCCCAGCTGATGCTGCGTCATCCGATCATCAAATGAGCCCGTTGCTAAAGCAACCATAAAATTAGCACTGCGAGGATCTTTTACTTGGCTGTTTAAATGCTCTTTTACCCAATCTTTAGCCCTCTCTCTCCATTCTGCAAGTGGAATAGTAGCCCTTTTTACTAAAAATGGAGGCGTCTCAGGGTCCATTTTTAAGCGACAGCCTCCTTGTCGGCAAGTGAGCCTCCCTCTTATCCAATAGCGATTACCTGTTTGAAGGCTATCAGATTGTGACTTAGGCACCGTGATCTTGGTTTTATAATGCTTCACTAGATGGTTAGACCTATTCTCCGAGACAAAATAGTCGAGCGTTGCCTCAGTCTTTAGGTAGTTGCCATAAGGAGAAGAGGTTGTTTGCATGGAGAGAATTGTCACCAGGGCTACACCCTCTAAGCCCTCAAAATTGGCAGGTGGTTTTGGATAAACCAGAGAGAGCCATAGTGAAGAGCAAGCGACAAAAAGGCTTGCTAATAGAAGCTTATGAATGCAAATAGGCCAGATAAAAGGTGCAATCAGCCCGGCCAAAGGGAAAACAATCCATAAAGAGGAGGTGAAGTAAAAGAGGACAGTGAATAAGAGCAGCAGGCCATACCATAAAGCTGGATAGCTGGTCCAGAAACAATGATAGAGATGTAGGCCTTTCTTCAACAACCGAAGAGGCATGCTGGTTTACGTATGAACGCGAAAATGGCGATGCTCTCCTGGTCCCCTTGCTTTTTTTGTAGAAGATTGTTCGATAGAAGCTTTAATTTTCGGCGCAACAATCTTTTGAATGTCTGCGGAGATTAAAAGATCTTTAAAAGTGAGGGGAGAAACGTCAGGCTGTGGCAATTTTTCAGTTTCACTGCTCTCCTGTATGATTTTAGGATGAGGAATGCGTAACGCTTCAATAAGAGCCAAAAAGAAAGATAAGCAATCTTCTTTGCGATCCAAAACCTCTAACAGAGGTCGAGTTCCTCCAAACGCTTGAATCAAGTGATTGTAACTATAAATCTCTTGAGTTGTAAGATAGATCTCTTTTAAGGAACTGCTATGCTCTTTGACTTCTCCAAGCAGATGAAAAGCCTTGTTGAAGGATGGAAAGGAGGAGAGAGGCTTTTTCTTGAGATCCAAATCCGTTAGAGATAATCCAATTTCATATAGGTGTGCTCCACCCCCATTTGCCAACTGGTCAATGAACAGTAACTCTATATATCGCTTAGGTGATGTTTGCTGAGTCGGTGTGTTCAAAGTGACTCGAGCTGTAGATAAGGAAGAAAGTCGCATGGGTTATCTCGTTTAGTTTCTTAAAGAAATGATAAAGAAGTTTAAAATTTTTGTAAATCTCTAATTTCGAGTGGATAGTTAATTGTAGATTGACAAAATAAATTGGGTGGGAATTAATAGCCGTAAGTAAAATTGATATTTGATTTAATATTAAAAATATCTTTGTTTTTGGTGAGGCTTACAAAAACAAATTTTGTCGTTTTTGTCTCCCTCTTTCTTTTCTAATTTTTCCATCAAAAGCGTTGCCTACATAGATTTTAAAATCATTGTTTGATACATAAGGTAAAAATGTTTGGGAGCTTGACATGGATTATCACGTACGAGAGTTTTTTAGCCAATATTCTGAAGAGTTTCCTGAAGGTCGCTTCTATCGCTCAATCGCTCTACATGAGGCGCCCGATTTAAATTGGGAACGCATGCAGGAGAAGCTTCCCAACACCTGTAAGGGTTGGTTTGAACTGGCCCAGCTAGCACCTGCCGATCGGATTGAATTTGTCCGTGACTTTTGGCTTATGAATATGCAGGCTAATCCTGAGTTTGGAGCTTTTGTTGTCCGTTTTTTTCAACAGATTCATCAAATTGGACTCTATTTAACACAACGTACTGAAGCTGATCCATGGGAGTTTAATCTTGTCTATTGTTTAAAAGATGATGGCGGCTTTTTTCGCGGCTCTCCAGGGGCAACAGAGGACCAAATTCTAGAACTAAAAAAAGCTTTTCCCGAATTCATTCTACCTTCCGGCTATCTCGATTTTCTAAAAATTCATAATGGCTTTAGTAAAACGACCGACACGACAGGTTTGATCCCTACATATAGAATGCGTGGAAACTATCAAGAGTTCCTGCGGATGATCGAAGAGCGCGATTTTATTATTCGAGACAGCCACGATCAAGCGGTTGATCCAAAAGGGCTGATTCCTTTTTATGAATCATTTGGCATGCCCTACTTCCAATGTTTCTGGAACGATTGGCATCCTAATCAAGAAATAGGCAGCGTCTATTTCTCTTTCTTATCCGAACGCCTACCAGACGTAAACACTCATGTTTCTCAGCCGGAATCGCAAATTTTTGTCTCATTTTGTGACTGGCTAGCGTTCTATTTAGAGAAAGTTGTTTGAAACTCTTTCCTGGAAAAAAATGGCGGCATATAAGCTATACTCTAGCGAAAATTTAAGCGGTTGATGGCGAATCATTCTAATGGTTAAAAGGACTTACTCTCTGACATGGAACTCTCGATATGTATCTGGTAGAAGATCTTTATAAATGTCATAAGGAGAGCTTAGGCTTAGAGTTAGTAGCCGGAAGAGAGGGCTTAAAACGGCGTATCCGCGTTCCAGAGGCGCATCGTCCCGGTTTGAGCCTTTCAGGCTTTTTAAAACATCACGATAGCAAGCGTATTCTAATTTTTGGTCGGGTTGAAATCGATTATCTACGCGATCTAGCTCCCGACGTACGGCGTAATCGTATCGATCCCATCCTCTCTTCTACCACCCCAGCTGTCATTGTCGCCCGGCGCTACCGCCCACCAAAAGAACTCTACGCTGCTTGCAACCGCTATCAGATTCCTCTCT
>CAZZJE010000124.1:0-7640 GCA_964654295.1 uncultured bacterium
TCAATGTTTAAGTAATTGGAGGACAGAGACTTGCTTAGCTTGACGCCTATGTGACAAGTCACCGCACTCCAAATAGCTTTTTTTTCAAGTTTTAACCTGCAAGTTTGCTTGGATCCAGCATAAAAAAAATTGCATGAATCTCTTGACGCTGTTATGCTCCTCAATTTGCGAACGCATTTGACTTGTTACGAATGAGATAGGATTCATATGAAGCGTGCACAACAATTTTTTCGAGCTCTTTTCTCATTGACAGCTCCCCTGCTCTTTACCCCCTTATCTATTCAAGGGGATATTTTAGGGATGAACCAGGCTTTTCAGAGGGTGATTGATAACTCCCCTGAATTGCGAGCGCATTGGGCTGAAGTTTGGGTGCAAGAGGGCTTAACGACCCAAGCAGGTTTGTATCCCAACCCCTCTCTTGCCTTTGAGCTAGAAGATTTTGGTGGGACTAAACGATTCAAAAACATGCAGCATGCTGAAACAACAGTAGCAATTGCACAGGTATTTGAATTGGGAGGCAAGCGCGCCAGAAGGGCTTCATTAGCAGAGGCAAAGCGAGATGCTGCCTTTTGGGACGCGCAAATTAAACTATTAGATCTCTGTCAAACCCTCTACCAGACCTTCGCCAGAGCAGCTTTAGCGCAGGAGCATTACTGTTTATCTCAAAAGCGGCTAAAAATTGCTCAGCAATCCCATGATTTGATTTCCGAGCGCTATAAAAGTGGAAAAGAGACCTTATTACAACAGCGAAAAGCTCTTTCAGCCAAACATATCAATGCCATTACATTGCAAGACAAAGAGCTTGATGTTGGACAAACACTGACACAGATTGCGCTTCTATGGGGATCAAATTGTCCCGACTTTGATGGAATCGATTTCAATTTATACACCCTCATCCCCCCTCCTCCGCTCTATGTATTAAAAGAGCAGCTTTGCAACTCACCAGATCTTTTGCGCCTAGAGCAGCTCAGTTGGGCTGCAAGAAATGAAATCGCCTTGCAGCGCGCATTGGCCATCCCCAATTTGGAAGCTTATGCTGGAATCAAGTACCACAATGAGGAGAAAGCTTACAGGTGCGTCGTCGGAGGAGCCATCGAAATCCCGATTCGCAATCGAAATCAAGGCAATATTGCAAGCGCTCATGCGGCTTTAGGAAAAGTGCAGTGGGAAGAGAATCAACTTTTACTAAAACTGCAAGCCGACTTAACCCTTGCGCATCAAAAATGGCAGCTTGCCTATCAAAAAGCAACCGCCCTTAAAGAGCATATTGAGGAGTTGGAAGAGACTGTATGCTTGATGAATGAGAGCTTTTCCGAAGGCAAACTCCCCTACAGTGAAGTTGTAATTGCTCAAACAGAGCTGTTTGACAGACAAGAGGATTGGATGGATGAACTATTTGAGATCCATCTTCGCCAATCCGAAGTGAAACGCCTCCTTGGACAGGTCTGCCTGTCAGAAGAGACGCTTTGCCACTTTGTCGCTAACTAGTTAACTTTTTCTTCATGAGAGAATCCATGAAATTTTATTTTAAATTCGTCAGACAACAGCGACTTTTACGGCTCTTCTGCTCTGCCTTAGGTCTCTTTTTTTTAACCTCATGTCAAAATGAGAAGAGCGAACAGCCCAATAAGCACGCTCATGAACATCATGAGCATGGACACCAGCATCACCATGCAGGAGATGACCATGATCACGACCACGATCATGACCATGATGAGATTGTCAGACTGGACGAAGAGCAGCTGCAAGAGGCTGGAATCTATACTGCAACAGCTCAACAAGGGCAATTGCGCCACCTCGTTAAAGCACCCGGTAGAATCATTTTGCGTAGCGACAAGATTGCCCATGTCATTCCACCTGTAAACGGGATTGTCGAAGAGGCTTATAAGCAAATTGGAGATACAGTCTATCAAGGTGAGGTCATCGCTCTCATACGTAGCCGTGATATGGCAGAAGCCAAGTCACAATATCTTGCTGCTTTAAAGCTAGAGGCGTTAAATCACTCTCTCTATCAAAAAGAGAAAGCTCTCTATGAGCGCAAAATCTCGACCGAACAAGAGTTTTTAAAAGCTGAACATGAAGCTGCTTCCGCTGCAATCGCTAGTGATCTTGCCCGCCAGCGTCTCTTTGCTTTGGGTCTTTCTCCAGAAGAAATTGAAGCTCTGCCAAATTCTCGTCCTGAAGAGTTAGCTTTTTATCCTTTGCGCGCTCCTATCGATGGGACTGTTGTCGAACGTGACATGACCCAAGGGGAATATGTCGATGGAACTGAGGTCACCTTTCAAATTGCCGATCTAAGAGACCTGTGGATTGAAATCACCCTCTATTCTGGCGACCTGTCAAAAGTTCGTAAGGGATCTCCTGTATTGGTGATCGGACCAAATAAGGAAGAGATCGAAACCCATATCGCCTATGTCAAACCAATCTTAGACGATGAAACACGCCTTGCTCAAGCAGTTGCCCCCTTGGATAATCGCCAAGGAAACTGGCTGCCAGGCACCTTCGTCACAACAAGAATCGAATCAAATCGCAAATCCTATCCTTTAGTTGTTCTAAAGAGCGCCGTACAAAAAATTGATGGCCTGCCAAGCGTCTTTGTCTCCACCGAAGAGGGTTTTGAAATCAGACCGATTCGTTTGGGAACAGAAGATGAAGAGTCTATTGAAATCATTGGCGGATTAAATGAAGGAGAAGTTGTAGCCTTGGGCAACACCTTCTTACTGAAAGCAGAACATGAAAAAGACGAAGCTGCGCACGAGCATTAATAACTATGATTGCATCTATCCTTAATTTCTCTATTCGGCATCGTTTTTTAATCCTCCTGCTCACCTTAGCAGTTGCAGGATATGGGTTATTCTCTCTTCAGCGTTTACCAATCGATGCCGTTCCCGATATCACTAACAACCAAGTTCAAATCAACACGGTTGTCCCTGGCTTCTCGCCGTACGAAATGGAAAAGCAGGTGACGTTTCCCGTAGAAAATGCATTGAGCGGAATTCCCGGACTTGAATCCACACGCTCTATTTCGCGCAACGGCTTTTCTCAAGTGACAGCGATCTTTGAAGAGCATATCGACGTCTACTTTGCTCGTCAGCAAATTGCAGAACGTTTGATGGCTGCTAAAGAGGAGCTGCCACCCGATGCTGATCCTCAGATGGGTCCAATCTCCACCGGTCTGGGTGAAATCTACATGTGGAGTGTCGAATATAAGCATCCTAATGGTGTTGGAGCCAAAATCGTCGATGGACAGCCTGGCTGGCAGAGCGACGGAAGCTATTTAACTCCAGAAGGTCATCTTCTTCGTAATGAACTGGAGCTTGCTTCCTATTTGAGAACTGTTCAAGACTGGATCATTCGTCCGCAGTTGAGAGGAATTAAAGGATTAGCAGAAGTCGACTCTATTGGAGGCTTTGTTCGGCAATACCATGTCGAAGTGAAACCCGATAAACTAGTTGCTTTTGGTCTCTCTCTAGGAGATGTCATGGAAGCCTTGGAAAAGGGCAACCAGAGTATCGGAGCAGGCTATATCGAGCATAACCAACAGAGCTATGTCGTTCGAGCAGATAGCCGCATCAAGCATCCCGAGGAAATTTCCAATCTTGTCATTACCACTCGCAAAGGCGCACCGATTCGCATTCGCGACGTGGCAGAAGTGGGCATGGGTAAAGAGATGCGTACGGGCAGTGCGACATCGAATGGAGAGGAGGTTGTCATAGGAACAGCCATGATGTTGATTGGTGCAAACAGCCGTACGGTCTCCCTAGCTGTCGATCAGAGGCTACAAGAGGTCAATTTAACCCTACCTGCTGATATCACTGCCAAAACGATCTTGAATCGTACAAAACTGGTCGATGCCACAATCGAGACAGTGACCAAGAATCTGGCAGAAGGCGCTTTACTGGTTATCGCGATTCTATTTCTTCTGCTAGGTAATTTCCGCGCTGCCTGCATCACAGCTTGCGTCATCCCTTTAGCGATGTTAATGACTGCGACTGGCATGGTGGTATCGAAGATCAGCGGCAACCTCATGAGTTTAGGCGCCTTAGATTTTGGTCTCATCGTCGATGGTGCCATTATTATCGCAGAAAACTGCCTGCAACATCTTGCACGTCGCCAGCATGCTCTTGGCCGCACTCTCTCGTTAGGAGAGCGTTTAAGAGAGGTTGCCAATGCAGCAAAAGAGATGATTCAACCAACTGTCTTCGGTCAAGCAATCATTATTATTGTTTATCTTCCCCTTCTCTCTTTTAGCGATGTAGAGGGCAAGATGTTCCAGCCAATGGCTGCTACGGTGATCTACGCTCTAATTGCTGCGTTTATTCTCTCTCTAACTTTTGTTCCCGCTGCCATCGCAATCTTTGTCACAGGCCGCGTACAAGAGAAAGAAAACATCCTAATTCGTGGAGCAAAAGCCATCTACAGACCGTTACTTGATGGCACTCTAAAAGCGCCTGCTATTGCAATTACAGCAGGATGCCTGCTTGTTGCTGGGTCAGTGATGATGTATCAGCAGTTGGGACAAGAGTTTGTGCCGACATTAGATGAGCAAGATCTGGCTCTCCACGCTGTACGTATCCCCAGCACATCGTTGACACAGTCAACAGCTATGCAGAGGAAAGTAGAAAAGGCCCTGTTGGAGTTTCCTGAGATCGACTATGTCTTCTCTAAAACAGGTACTGCCGAGATGGCGTCCGATCCAATGCCACCCAACGTTTCCGATACCTTTGTCATGCTTAAACCAAAAGCTGAATGGCCTGACCCCTATCTCAGTAAGCTCGACCTTATCGAAAAGATTGAAGAGCGCCTGTTTAAGCTGCCAGGAAACAACTATGAATTCACTCAACCGATTGAAATGCGGTTTAATGAGCTCATTGCTGGTGTACGCAGCGATGTCGCGGTAAAAATTCATGGGGACGACTTTGCTCAGATGCAAAAGCTCAGTCAAAAGGTCGCTAAATCTTTAGCAACACTTTCCGGAACAGCCGACCTAAAAGTTGACCAGACCGATGGATTACCCCTCATGGAGCTAGACGTTGACACTGCAATGGCCAGCCGATTAGGATTAAAAAATGGTGAGGTTCTCGACGTCCTAAGCGTCGCTTTAGGTGGCGGAAAAGTGGGTGAAATTCTAGAGGGCGACCGTCATTTTGATTTGATTGTTAAGCTACCGGAGTCACTGAGGAATGATCCAGTCGCTTTGGCTTCGTTGCCTCTACGCTTTGGTGAAGATACAAATAAAAGTTATCTTCCACTGAGTGAAATTGTGAACATCAATCTGACTGAGGGAGTCAACGAAATCACCCGGGAAAATGGTAAACGTATGCTGACCGTCCAGGCAAACGTGCGTGGACGTGACCTTGGCAGCTATGTTATGGATGCCAAAGAGAAGCTGCATCAAGATGTGGCTATTCCTGCAGGCTATTGGACAGAGTGGGGTGGACAGTTTGAGCATCTGATCTCTGCACGCCAACATTTGATGATCGTTGTACCCCTTTGCTTTGCATTAATCTTCCTACTGCTCTATAGCGCCTTCCACTCGGTGCGTCATGCACTTCTAGTCTTCACTGGAGTGCCTATGGCATTGACTGGGGGAGTGCTAATGCTCTGGTTGAGAGATATGCCATTCTCCATTTCAGCTGCAGTAGGCTTTATTGCCCTATCAGGGATTGCTGTATTAAACGGTCTCGTGATGTTAACAGCTATCCAGCACAAAATGCAGCAAGGAATGTTACGCGACGAAGCAATTCGAGAAGGGGCTCTTGAACGTTTAAGACCGGTCTTATTGACAGCCTTAGTCGCCTCCTTAGGATTTGTGCCGATGGCCATGGCAACAGGGACTGGAGCTGAAGTGCAAAAACCTCTTGCTAGTGTCGTCATTGGCGGACTTGCGAGTGCAACTTTACTAACGCTATTAATTTTACCAGCTCTTTGCCGATGGTTTTTACCCAAATTTGCAACTCCAGCAGATACGATAGAATGATAAATATGTGTTAAAAGTAGCCTTATGCCTGCACAGATATACAATCGAGCCACACCGCCGTGGCTCGATACAAATTCACAATCTTGTTGCTCTTCAAACGTTAAATCGTGGTGTCAAACAAGCTCTAAAGTAAAAAGATTTGCTATTGACATGCTCAAGAGCGTGCCTTTTTTTCTTTTCTGCTTTTTTACTCCTACCTTAGTCAGCCTCTCTTTTGTTGCGGTAGTTATGATATTAGATTGTGCGAAGAACGAATGGTTTCTTAAAGGCAATAAAGCCAAATATGTCATGTATGGATGTGGAACCTCCGATATCTGCGACTCAATTGTAACACTATCGAAAATCACTCAACGAACATCTTTGCCCTTTATGTTAATCCTATCTTCTATTCAACTGATCTCTGGAGTCTGGTGGTTCTATCGAGTATACCAGCTCAAGAAGTGTTAAATTAATCGAGTCACGCATACTTAACTCTTTCTCTTGAAAAGAGATCTCGGCTCGCAAGAACCGTCACAACAATTTTATGTTTTTAATTAAGGTAAGTGTTCGGTCGGTAATAAAAAACTATATTACACATAACTGTTCGTCTAAAGATGGTTTTTAGAATACGCAACACAAAGGCACAAAGTCGCAAAGACACTAAGAAATACATTTTAGATGACACTGTTTAAACAATTTAATCGTTTATCTTCGTGTCTTTGCGACTTTGTGCCTTTGTGTTGAATCAATAAAAGTAACTTTTTGTTAAGTAACTGAATGATTACGTTTATCGTTCTAATTTTTAACTTATAAATTATATTAGATATTGAACGCTCAAACAAAAATTAACGATAAAAAGATATTAAGGATATAACGATAAGCGGTTTATCGACAAACTTGACAATTTTAACAAGGCTAGTCTTTAATTTTTTTGATGTTCAAATATTTATTTTATTGCCAACTAAACGATTGCAAATTTCCTTGTATAACTTGAATTTAGCAATTACCTCTAAAGCCTACGCTACATCTTAGATCTTTAAACAATCCACATGGCATCGCCGTAGGAAAAGAAGCGAAATTTCTGTTCGACAGCATATTGATAGGCACGCATTGTCAGCTCATAGCCAGCAAAAGCAGAGACAAGCATAAGAAGAGAAGAGCCCGGGAGATGAAAGTTTGTGATTAAGCTATCGACCATTTTGAATTGATAGCCGGGATGGACAAACAGATCAGTCTGATAACTTCCTCCAACGAGATGATTCACTCGATCAGATGCACTTTCTAAAGCGCGACAGGAAGTAGTTCCAACAGCAATGAGCCGTTTCCCCTCACTTTTTAGCTGATTGATTTTCTCGGCTGCTTCGCCTGAAATATGAAACTCCTCGCGATGCATCAGATGTTCCCGGATATCATCGACTTGAACTGGACGAAAAGTCCCTATCCCCGTATGCAACGTCACCGCAATTCGCTCTACTCCCCTTTGATCAATTTTTGCCAACAGATCTTGAGTGAAATGCAATCCAGCTGTCGGTGCAGCAGAAGAGCCGGCCACTTTCGCATAGATCGTCTGATAACTTTCACGATCACGAGCCTCATCAACCCCTCCACGAATGTAGGGAGGCAATGGGATGCGCCCTTGATGGTCTAATAACTCAAAGACAGTCTTAGGTCCATGAAATCG
>CAZZJE010000125.1:0-7636 GCA_964654295.1 uncultured bacterium
CTTTGATTTTTAATCTATTTTTTAACCTGCCTTCTTCTTGAAACCCTATTTTTTTGTAAAGAGAGATGGCTGCATTATTTGAGGCTCTAACATTCAGCTGGATCTTTTCTAGAACACCTGAATTTTTTGCTCGTAAGATAATTTGTTTTAATAATTGTTTACCCACTCCTTTCTTTTGCCATCCTAAATGGATAACAATATTTAAATCGGCAATATGACGTAATGATTGCAAGGTATAAGGCTCTAAAAAAGCATGACCTATGACTTGACCTTCATATTCAGCAACTAAATAAATCCTCTGAGGAGACTGGATGGTTTGTATAACCGCCTTTTCATCCAATTCAGATGGTTGAGAACAAAAATAGCCAGGTTCCTTCGCAATTTCTCGCTCAGCCTCAACAATGCATACAGCATCTTTTATTTCTGCTTTCCGAATAGTTATGTTCACAAACTTTCTTGAGAGGTAAATTTTAAGATAATCATAGGATGAGGTTTAGGTTCCGGTACGGTTTTAAGTGTTTTTTCAATTGACCATGAGAGTATTGACTGACAACCTTATCCCAAAAATCTATTGCTGCTGTATTTTCTGGTATTTGAGAAGTCTCCCATGTTCCAGGAAACTGGTTAAAGATTTGCTCTGCCACATAACGCCCAACGCTTTTTTGTTTTTTATTCGTTGTGCTAGCTGATCGCTTTCAGCCTTGGAGAGCGTAGCAGGAAAATACTCCATAACTCTAGGGGTCAGCATTCAACTGAGCGAAAGGTTCCAAATCTTCTTCTCGCCATGGACGCAAAATCAATCGTTTTGTTTTAAGCATAGTCATAAGCTAATCTCTGTTAAATAGAGGCAGTGTACTAGAATTTTCGAGAGAAATCAAGAAATCAGAGTAGTTTTTAGTGACAATAATTTATTTAATAATAATTTCATTGACCCTTACGTATACGTTATTCCTTATAATAGGCGCATCCTTTAAAATCAAAGGGATATTAGAGGATGAGGAAATCGATGGCTTATACAGTTAAAAAATTAAGTGAACTTTCTGGAGTGACGATACGCACTCTTCATTTCTACGAAGAAATCGGTCTTCTAAAACCAGCCTATCATGGTTCTAATGGCTACCGATACTATGAGGAACAAGAGCTTTTGCAACTCCAACAGATCCTCTTTTTCAAAGAGTTGGGCTTTTCATTAAAACAGATCCAAAAAGTTCTAGGGCGAGATGATTTTGACCAGCTCTCGGCTCTTTATTCTCACAGAAAGTCTTTAAATCAAGAGTGGGAAAAAATAGGGCAGCTACTTAAGACCATCGATAAAACGATCAAACATCTAAAAGGAAAGAAAAAAATGAAAGACAAAGAGATCTTCGATGGTTTCAATATTACCCTCGTGAAAAAAGCAAAGGAAGGGACGCCCTATTTTGCAGCTGAAGAAATCGTTGGGAAAAGCGTTAAAAATCCAACGAAGAATGTTCAGGATGTTGAAAAAAGAGAGAAAGCATTCTATGAAAAGACTACCAAGACAGCTCATGCCATCTTTAAAGAGCTCGTTAACTGTATTGAAAAGGGGCTAGAACCTAATTCTGATGCAGTGCAACGGATTATCAAAAAGCACCACATTTTTATAGAGCAGCTTCAAAATGCTACTCAAGAGGTGTATGTAGCGATGGCGCAGCTGTACCAGGAGCATCCTGAATTCAGAAAACAATTAGATCCATTTCATCCGCAGCTGGCTGAGTATATGGCCCAAGCGATGAGGGAATTTGCTGATCAAAATCTATAGCTCAACATCCTTCCTCCTCTCTATTTTTGAGAGGGGGAATCTAAGCATCAGAAATTTTTGGAAATTTTTTAGAAATCTCTCTTTAGAACAATTTCCATAAATATGAACAAGTACCGCTTCTATTTAAGGAGCATACCCCCTATGTTTTTCCAGGGTGCTCGTTCCACCTACTAGGAGCCCCATTAGTTTTCCCAGGGGGCTTTGGTCTTACTTGCAATTGCTTTAACAAGCTCACTTTTCTTTACATACCCATAGAAGCCTTCGGGAAATGAATGAAAGGGTAGAAAAGCAAGATAAGCTTCTCTATTACCTCCTGAAGCATAAAAACGCTGACGAGCTTGTATCTCTAACATCCTTTGGTGTTGAGTATCTCTTGGCTTTCCTATACCAATCAAAGCCCATAGCCTATCACCAGATCCTATCTTTTCTAGTCTGTTTAATCGTATCTTGTGAGACATAAGAACTCTCCTATCCTGTAAAGGAGAGACTGAAGATCCGGCAAGAAAAAGAGGTCCCAATCATCGATGCGCTCATTCAACAGGTAAAAGCGCGGCTAATAGATGGAAAAATTTTGCCAAAGTGCAAAACAGATTTCACCAGTTAGAGCTCTTAATCGATGCTGGGCTTTACCATAAGAGAGCCTAGGAATGATTTTTTTAGTGATGGGATTGCCAAATCGGCCAGTTTCTACGTAAGCAATATGGTCTGAGTTTAAGTTGTAAACTGTTTAATTTGATAGCCTGCGAAAATATTGCGCAGTCAGTTTTAAACAGATTGCCTATAGATTTTTTGTTTCAAACATTAGTCATCGATTTGAATAACTGGGTTCTTTAGTGTCTTATGAGCAATCAGATGAATGGTGTGAAATTTTGTAATTCCGCTTGAAACAGTGGGGATTTCTTTGATCTGCTCACTGATTTCTAAAATTGAAAAGCCATTAGAAGAAAAGAGGTCCTCTAATTCGTGAATAGCTAAGATACTTAAATTTGGATTTCCAGCCCAGGCATGCTCTTTTCCGAAGAAACCACCTACAAAATAACCATTCTCTTCGACTCTATTTAGAACGTTTTCTCTCATGACTTGTTCAAAAAGATAGGGTGGGATAAAAGAAAAAGCATAAGTTCCAACAACAGCCTTAAAGGGACCATATTCAAGGGGTAAATCTTCGATTTTTGAGATTATACTATCCTGGATGCCATGCTCTAGGCCTTCTTTCCTGAGGTTTTCTACTGTATAATAGATAGCATTAGGTGCGATATCAAGGATTACGACCTTATGCCCATGTCTTATAAGACAGGCCGCATTTTTTTCAGTTTCACAGCCAATATCAAGGATGATACCAGGTTCTTTAAGATATTTTAGTGCCAAAGTTTCTACTGGTTGAAAGGGAAGCGGGATGTTTCCTTTTGTTTGGTCTTGCAATTTTTCGTTAAAATCCATCCATTTTTGAATGGCTGATTTAGGCTGTGGGCACTCTTCTTGTGCGATTAAACTATTACTGATAATTAAAATTAATAGACATCTAAAATAAAACATATGTATAAAATTTGATAAATTTTTTTTATTTTTAGTTGCGAAATTGAAATTCTTACACAATGTATGTCAAAAGTAAAGTTAAAAATAGAGGTTGTAGGTATGATAATACGTTTAAGGAAACAGCTATAGAAGTGATGAAACAGTATCTCAAAGAACGTTCAGAAGAAAAAAAGCGATTTGACTGCGAAATAATAGCACGTGACTTAACTTCACCATAGTTTTTTTTCTGGTGGCCGTAACATGAAACACTATTTGACTAAGTTTTTGGAAACTCTCCAAACTACTATATGGGCTGTACGCGCTTTATTTTCTGCAGCTCCGTTTGAAACGATTTGGCTGTCCTTCTTTGTAATTTTTCAGGGTCTGATTCCAGCTATTTCTCTTTATGCCATTCGATCCATTATCGATTGGGTCACTTCCTCTTCATTGTTTCCTATTTCATTTGTTGCGCTTTGGGCGTTCATGCTTTTTGCCGATATTGTTTTAAGCCCTCTAATTTCTGTTATCCGATTACGACTGAATGAAAAAGTTCTTTCACATTGCAATCTTCTTCTTATGGAAAAAGCAAACACCATAAAAAGTTTGGTTCCTTTCGAAAACGCTAAGATATATGACGAGATACAATTCCTAAAAAATGAGGCTTCAAGACGACCACTTAACTTTGTGTATATATTGACAGGCTTGATAAAAGATGCTGTGTCATTACTTTCTATTTTATTACTTTTAAGCTCTCTTAGCTGGTGGATTCCAATTGCAATGTTAGTCTCCAGTTTTCCTTATGCCATTGCTACACTTTGGTTTGAAAAACAATCCTGGGATCAAATGCTTTTTCGTAGCATCGAATCTCGTAGATCAGCTTGGGTCTCTTCTTTAATTTTGAATGACCGTGTTGCAAAAGAGATTCGTCTTTTTGGGTTTGGTAGCTTTCTTATTGAACGCTATCGAAATTTGATGCAACAAATGCATGAGAAAATCTCCCAAGGAAGGTGGAAGCAAGCTGTTTTATTTGTATTGTTATCTACTCTCACTGTGATAGGAAACATTGCGGTCATAGCATTCATATTATTGGAAGCAAAAGAGGGAGCTTACAAGGTTGGTAGCTTGGTGATAGCGATTCAAGCTCTAGTAATGACGCAATTACAGTTGATTGGATGCGCATCGAATTTAGGGATGTGTGTGCCATGCTTATTTTTTTTTAGTAAGCTCAGACGTTTCCTTACGACTAATTCTTGCCCTTTTTCTGAACAAGATATAGAACCGTTTTCGCTTCCTTTTCAGGAAATTCGCTGCAACAATGTGTCCTTTTGCTACCCGGATGGGCGTAAAGCTATTTCCAATATGACCTTTACAATCAAAAGAGGAGAAAAATTAGCAATTGTAGGTCAGAATGGAGCAGGGAAATCAACGCTTGTAAAATTACTTCTGCGCTTCTATGACCCGACAGAGGGAACTATTACCGTTGATGGCAAGGACTTAAAAAATCTAAATTTAGATGAATGGCGATCAGCAATTAGCGCAGTCTTCCAAGATTTCGGACAGTATCATTTTACTATTAGTGAGAATATTGCATTAGGAGACATACAAGCATCGCAAGATCAAATTTCCGATGCCGTGCAAAAAGGGGGCTTTCAGCCCATCCTTGAACGTTTACCAAGTGGCTTAAACACTGAATTAGGAAAAGAGTTTGATGGTACAACACTTTCTAGTGGAGAATGGCAGCGTTTGGCGATGTCCAGAGCCTTTGTGAAAGAGGCGAACTTTTTAATTCTAGATGAACCAACTGCATCGCTTGATCCACAAAGTGAACAAGAGATTTTTCAAAAATTTTCAGATCATTTGGATGGAAAAACAGCATTATTAATTACACACCGATTAGGTTCTGTAAAAATGGCTAATCGTATCTTAGTATTTAAAAATGGTCAGCTAATTGAAAATGGAACACATGACATTCTTATGAAAAATCAAGGTGAATATAGTTATTTGTACAATCTACAAGCCAGTCAATACCAAACTCAATAGAAAGCTTCATACTCATCTTTTAGATAAAAAAAATCGCCCTAAGTTCATTAGGGCGATTCGCAAATCTTGAATGTAAGTTATGGAGTTGTGATATTTAAGTTATCTAAATTATCTCCAACGACTCCATTATTGTTTGCATTAGAGGGAGCAGATTGTACTGTCCAATCGCGAATAGGTGTTCCTGCGCTAAATATCGGCCCAATAAAATTGGTGCCGTTATTGAACACCGTATTGTTAATGTAGACGTTGTTGGCACCTGTTGTATCTAAGATTCCAGCAAAGGTGTTATTGGTTACCGTGTTATCTTTCACCAACGCATTGTTTTCAGTGTTATTGGTTAAGACGATGATAGGAACAACATCGCATGGAACATCGACGGGATTACCCTCATCATAGGAGCCATCTGACACAATGCCAATGCCATTTGGGATTAAACCCCCATGATTTTGGCTAATAGATCCAGTTAAAATAGGACCGATTTGCCCAAATAGATCAAATCCGATTGATTGCGTATCCCCAAGGTTTCCTTCTGCCACACAGTTATCCCAAATTGTTCCGAAACAAGGGGCAAAAAAACGAGGGTCTAATGCCGGACCAAAGCCAACTCCACGACTTGTGTTTCCAATGGCCATATTGCCCATTGAAATGCAGTTTCTAAAGACAACATTGCTGGAATTTCCATTTGCAAACCCTGCGGCATAATGTCTGATAGGATTTGTCGCGATGTTATTTGCTGCGACGCAATCTTCTACTGTACAATTTTGACACACGAGAATTTCAAAGCCTGTGGTTTTTTCATTAAATCCCCCAAATGGATCGATTGGTTATTGCTTGCTTCACAATTGATAAATTGCAAGGAGTCAGACAATTGTGGGTAATATCCACTTGTGGTTTGGACTCCCGTATTGTTATTTGCAATGCAGTTTTTTGACACGATACTTTTTGAGATGATGTAACCGAATCCTGGCATGATTCCTGAGGATTCACATTCGGAAACTCGACAGTTGTCAATCACCCCATTTTGACAAAGGATTGTTGAAATACCGACGCATTGAGATAATGTATTTGCGTCAACTCTCGCTTTCACAACTTCACAATTTTTTAGGAGGAAAGTGCTCGTATTTAAAAGCAAGATTCCTGCTCCTATAATAGTGTTACCACTATTCACTGCAGTATGCGATACATTCACATTTCGTAAAACAACGTTTAGACAGGATCGAATATTAACAGAGGCAAAACTTGAGCTTGGAGAGTAGGCGTTTCGATTGATGTTATTTGCAATGGAGATGTTTTTAAGAAATAGTTGACTTGTAGAGTTAGCTAAGATGGCATCAGCCGTAAATCCAACCAAACTTCCATTTCGAATCGTAATGTTTTTATGGTCTTGGCGAATGTGGATAGCCCTTGAAGCCACATTGCTGCTTCCTACTTGTTTAATGGTGTTATGATTGAGATCTAAGAAGACATTGTCTGCATCAATCGTGATCGCATCACCTGGGTTAGAAGGCTTCCAGTTAAGAATCCCTCTTTTTGTGTTGAGATAGTAGTAACCAGGCTTATCAATAACGATTCCATTATTATTGATATCGTTTGGATTAATAGGAATTGCACGTGTGTGAGAGGCTTTTAATTGTCGCTCTTCTAAATTTTTTAAGACAGCTGAGCAGTGATCACACTCTTGTTGACTTGCCCAAGCTTCTATTTCTTTGTGTTTGCTTTTAGAGATTAGATGGGCATTAACTTTATCGCCCAACATGTTAAGGTACTCTAAGTAAAATTCTTTGAGTTGATCATCGTTGGCAAGAGGGGTGCCTTCATTTTGATTTGCAAATGCAGGATCATCGGATTCGCTTATCTCCTTGCCCAGCTCCTGACTGAAAAATTGGTAAATCGCATTCTTTTGTTGTGGATTAAAACCATCTAAAAAAGCAGGATCTTGTGGACTCGTCAGGCTAGCTGATAGATTGCTCCCCACCATAATAAGCGGAAGAACTAATCGGGAAAATAGTGTCATGGCTATCTCTCAATGTTATGAAATTTTGACCTTCATGTGACCATATAAATTTTAATTGATCATTGCAATCGATTTTAAAATGAAGCTTATGACAAACGAGATCGGGGACGAGGGCCTTGTGTTAAATGTTAATTATCTAGACTTTAATTAAAAAAATGGTAGATTTTGTTTTAGATAATAATTAACCTAGTTGAGGTTTTTATGAGATTAGAAGATAAAATAAAAGATGCTAATGAGCCTATCTCACTAATCTATTAACCCAAAAAGTTATCAAACCAAATGTCAAA